>CALOED010000118.1:0-3444 GCA_942492005.1 uncultured Saprospiraceae bacterium | reverse complement strand
TTACTAATATGGTAGAATCTTTCAAGTGCGAACCAATATTGACAACATCAAAACTCAAAAGGAAACTACCTTCTTCAATGTCAATCGTTTTGGAGGAGGTTTCCACCGAAGAGGCATCTATAAGATAGTCGGGGCCAGGATGCGGATTGATACGAATAGCAGGGTCGCCGTGCAAGGTCATTTGTCGAGCAGCGTTTCCAGTGTTGAATTGCGTCAATTGATTAGTAGCTACTAGGGCATCGCCTATGCCTTGATTATATCTTTCATTTCCTATTTGATTATAAAATTCTCTGCCAAAATTATTGAGGCCAGGAACGGTAGCCAAACCGCTCGAAGACATAAAAGCAATAGCACCTTTGTTGGGTTCTAATACAAAAGATTCACTTACGCCTACTCCAAAAGAGTGAATACGTCCCGAGTAGCAGCCGTAAGATAAGAGTAAAGGATATTTTCCTTCATTTTGATAAAAACTAGGTTCGTCTATGCTTACATCGAATCCGCCAGCGTAGGAATGGCCAAAAAAGGTCATAATAGATACACCGTCATTAATCGTTTGCGTGATTTGTTCGGAAGTAGAAATTTGTATGGGGTCGCCACTGGTTTTGAAAAAAGAAATCACTTCTGCACCAAATTTGCTCTCTTCTAGCACGTCTCCAAAGCCAATCAAAGCATTTTTAATGCTATTTTGAATGCTCGGGTCGCCACCGCCCAAATGAACAATTCGCTTCATCCAACCTTTGTCGGCAATGGTTTGCGGCAAGGCTTGATTGGCTTCGTATTCTTTTACTTTATTGAGATACGCTTTGACATGAGATGGCGAAGTTGCCGCCAATCGTCCGATGGAAAGTATTGGAATGCTTGCTCCAGTTGGCGCAAATAACAAATTATCTGCTCCGAAATAACTATAAGTTGGCACGAAGAATTTATCTGAATGAGTAGCTAGTTCGCTCGACGTACGAACGGCATAATATTCCAGTGCTTTGCCAATCATAAAGGCATATTTGGCATTGTTCCAGTTCTTTTTTACATAATGTGCAAAATTTTGAATAGAAAGAGGTGTGCGGCGAATACCATAAGAAAACTGCTCATATAAATTATCTATATCAACGACTATTGGATTATAATTGCCACCTGCTGAGGAGTTTCTGTAATCAGCGTATTCTTGCACCCAATTGGTATTAGAGTTAGGGTCGGCGAAAAGTTTTGAATTAGAAATTATAATATAATCGCTGTTCAATTGGCTGTAATCAATAAAATTGACGCTATTGAGTGCAGCAATGTTTTGAGGTGCGGCAACGGGTTGATATAAAATCAAACGCCTTTTTTCGGCAGAAGGCGGCAATACTACTTTTACTTTGCTATCGGTAGCGTCGAAGGTAGCTGTGATAACGATATTGTTAGTCACGTCCAATAATATAGGATTAACGCCAGCAGCAGCAAAATTTTCAATTTCTAAATATTTATCCGTAGCACTTGCAGCGATGTAAAACTCAAAGCTACTCTGAGCTTAGTTTTTGAACGTGTGAGGATAAGTATACCTAAAAATAGCAAGCGAGGATTTGTCTTTATTATTAAAATCATTCTGTGTATTGAGTTGCAACGTGCTGGTAAGCGGCGCAGTCGGCACATCAAAGGCATAAGATTTCAATACAAACCCGCCAAAGTTATCGTCTATATAAGTCGTTCCGTTAATACGGATTATTTGGTGATGTGTGCCGTCTTCTACCACTGCTAGTTGCACTGTAGCACGGCTACTAGGGCCAGCAGCGTAAATGTGATTAATACTATAATCTATCGTTCGGTTATTGGATGCCGAATGCCCAAATCCTTCGACTTCAAACCTCGAATCGTAAATATAACCTCCTGCTCGCTTTTTGATGAAACTGCTATGATATTCTTGAACGAAATCAAACATGAAGTAGTCTTCTTTCGCAGGGGCGTTAGCTAAATTGTTGTTAATATTTTGATAGCGAAGCCCATTGACAGCGGCATTCCAAGTGAGATAGTATGCCGTTGTATCGGTGAACATACTATAATATGGATTAAGTAAATTGGTGGTAGGATTTGTAAAAAGAAAGGAATCTAGTCGGCTACGGTTCTTTTCTCCAAAAAACTCAATGTAATCATTAGTAGAAAATAAACCGTTGCTAGAGGTCAGAATAGGCACTTCATTTCCAAAGGAAAACAATTGAAAATTAGCACCTTGAATAGTCGTAAGCGGCACGCCAGCTTGATTCAGTGTTGCAAATGGGATTCTATATATTCCATCTTCGGATATTTCTATTTTTAGGTAAGTTTGGTTGTGATTTATCCATTCATTGCCGTAAAGGGTATCATTACCATTTATCATTTGAGCTTCTGTGGCGGATAAAAAAATGCCCCAAAAGACAAGAATGCTAACTAAAATTTTCATGCTATACGCTTTTTGATTAAAACAAAAGATGAATTTGATAAGTATTATGGTGCAATATGATTTGGATGAAAATCCGTAAAACCACTTAGTCTCCAATACTGTATTGACTTGCTCCCCTGCGTATTTTTTTTGATATGAAGTATCATTAGAATCTTTGGTTAGTGTTTACAAATTTAATGTATTTTAACTTAGCTATTAGGAGTAATCCAAATAGTGTAGGCAAATTTACAGTTTTTTGAAAATAAGAGCAAAAAGGCTGTATGATTCAGAATCTGAATTAAAAATATTCCAAACACTTTTAAATGCGATAAAGTTACTTTGAGGTCATAATTTAGTCTTTAAGGAAGCCAATAACTTGTTTTTATGACTTAG
Source organism: uncultured Saprospiraceae bacterium (assembly GCA_942492005.1). GTDB lineage: Bacteria > Bacteroidota > Bacteroidia > Chitinophagales > Saprospiraceae > CAKZLL01. The sequence continues at coordinate 659 of CALOED010000118.1, read as the reverse complement.
ATAAGAATGTAAGGGTAGTTGATTTTTTTATTTTTTGAAAAAATCCAAAAATCAAACCGTATTTTATTATTTTTATTTTCGCTCAAAGCGCAACATTCAAATTACTTTTTTTAAAAAAATACTATATTTAGCCTTTGTAAAAAAGAAGAACCTAAACTACTTACACGCTACTTTTCAGGCAAATCGACAAAAGAGAATACTCGCGCTTTAGTTTCGTTAGACATCAAGTAAAATGCGAAATGTGAACGGAGCTAAAAGAAACTCTCTGCTTTATCTTTTGTTCATTGTCCAAACTAACTTTGTATCAACTAGCTATTAACCAACTTATCAAAACCTTGAACCACTATGTTTGGTGCGTCCATGAAATATGTAGTATGTTTAGTTTTCTTGTCTTTGAATGCCATTGCAGCACCTCAAACGGCTAGTTTTACTTTCTACTCAGAAGCTATCATGCTTAAATACGAAAAAAGTTTGCTGGTAGATGCCAAAGTACAAGCGAACGAAGAAGGGATTCAAGCATTTTATGATGCTCTGGAAGATTTGCCTTTTCGCCCTCTGCTGCTTCAGATGTTTCGCTATCGCAAAAAATTTGAACTCAACTCTTACCTATATTACGAATTAATCCATCAATCCGTTGAGCAAGTTTATGCTTCTAAACC
>CALOED010000117.1:0-3169 GCA_942492005.1 uncultured Saprospiraceae bacterium | reverse complement strand
GCACATTCCGTTTTTTGACAACTTATTATATGGTATTTTTCTTCTGATTTCAATATTCGCTTACACCACACTCATGGACCGACATTGGCTCGCAGTACCCGTTGAACTCATCAAAATGGTATTGGGCTTTGTTCTTTTATACAAAATGAATGGCTGGTACCTGATGGATAATTATGTTCAATTCGCCTCTATTCTGATGGGTTTTTATTTGGTCATATCGCTAAGCATAGCCGTGTATTATTCTTATCTCGAAAAGCGAGTCTTGAAAAAAACGGTGATTAACATAGAGTAAATAACAATAGTGTCGTAAGCTTTTAATTATTAAAAAACAAGCTTAATTTTCCTGAATTGGAAAGATTAAGTGCCGTGTTTCAAAAATAAGTAATCTTTTTTCCAATGGTGGCTTGCCCCATTGTACTTTGGTTTTTAATGTAAAAAAGGCAGCAAGCTACGTTGGAGTATATAAACAAACTTTTGAAACAATGTATTAAGTACCGTGTAAAATCATTAGTGAGTGACACGATAAATCTCAGTCACTCGCTAATATTGTAATTGCTTGATAGTCAAAAGGTTTAGCGATCAAAGTAGCAATATTTTCGACCCAATAGGATGATATTTTCCAGAGTCCATTGAAAATTTTGTTAAGAGAATTTACCCATAAATCGGGTGAATATCCATTATAAGTGTTAAAATCTTGAATGTTGTTACTGCTTAAGCCTTTAATTTCTTGATTAATCTTAACATTTTGAGCCTCCGTTTTTCCGTAGAAAAAGCAAAACTGCTTTAGATTTAAGTATAAAACGGCTAATATCATCAATAAACAAAATTGGATATTAACACCATTAAATGCAAAAAGCATTGTCATTGTAAAATCTGCGAAAAATAATTTTCGTGAATCACTTTGTTCATCTATTGCTTTTCCTTTACCTTCAAAATATTTTTGAAATGGAAGAGTGAGCGTTTCAAACGTATTAGCTGCCATTTAATTTTTTTTTGGAGTTTATTTAGCTGCTAATTACGTGCTAACTTTTCTGCTTCAACTTTTGTACCGCTCACTAATGTGTAAAACCCTATTTTCATCAACCATATTTTACCTCGCACCTTCCTAGAAAAAAAAAGACCCGAACTTCGAGAAGAAGTCCGAGTCTATCTCAATTAAAATTATAGAGCTAATTCGAGTACTTTTGGCGCAGCCGCTAAAGTTTCCGAATCCGCTTCGTCTTCATATCTCGAAAATTCTTTGATGAACGCTTTTGCTAAGAAATTTTCTTTTTCTATGAATTTTGCTTCATCTGCCCACGTATTGCGAGGATTCAATACCTCATCGGGTACATTCGGGCAAGTAGTTGGTATCTCAAGACCAAATGCAGAATCTTCATCAATCATAAATTCGGTCAATTCTCCATTCAATGCCGCATTAATCATCGCACGAGTGTATTTCAACTTCATTCTTGACCCCACACCGTAAGGCCCACCAGACCAACCTGTGTTTATCAACCAGATATTGACATCGTGTTGTTCCATTTTTTCGCCCAAGAGTTTTGCATAAAATGCTGGGTGCAATGGCAAAAATGGCTCTCCAAAACAAGCCGAAAATGCCATTTTAGGCTCTGTAACGCCAACCTCTGTGCCTGCTACCTTAGCGGTATAACCCGACATAAAGTGGTATTTTGCTTGTCCTTTTGTCAATCGAGAAATTGGAGGCAATACGCCGAATGCGTCACAAGTCAAGAAGAAAATATTCTTTGGCAAACCTGCTTTTGAGCCGGGTTGAATGTTTTCGATGTGATGAATAGGATAAGAAACCCTTGTATTTTGTGTGATAGACGTGTCGTGTAAATCGGGAATGCGAGTGCCTTCTTTGAAAATGATGTTTTCCAAAATCGCTCCGTGCTTGATGGCAGCGTATATTTCAGGTTCATTTTTAGGAGAGAGGTCGATGGTTTTTGCGTAACATCCGCCTTCAAAATTGAATACGCCCTCTGGAGACCAACCGTGTTCGTCATCACCAATCAATGCACGATTGCAGTCTGCCGAAAGGGTTGTCTTGCCTGTGCCTGAAAGTCCGAAGAACAAAGCTGTATCGCCGTCTTTTCCTACGTTTGCTGAACAGTGCATCGAAAGGACGTTTTTCTCGTAAGGCAACACGAAGTTCAAGACAGAGAAAATACCTTTTTTGATTTCACCAGTATAGCCCGTACCACCTATAATGATGGTTTTTTGAGTAAAATTGATGATAGCAAAGTTGTGTTGGCGAGTGCCGTCCACTTTGGGGTCAGCCATAAAACCCGGTGCGCAAAGGATATTCCATTCAGGAGCAGCATTTACAATTTCGTCGTCCGTTGGGCGCAAAAACATATTATTTGCAAACATTGCACTCCACGGATGTTCGGCTACTAATCGCAAATTCAATCGGTAATTTTCATCAGCGCAAGCATAAGCATCTCTTACATACACCTCCTTGCCTTCAAGGTAATTCGTAATTTTAGTTTTGAGTTGGTCGAATTTAGCGGCATCAAATGGCATATTAATTTTGCCCCATGCTACCGATTCTTTGGTCATGTCATCTTCAACGATAAAGCGGTCTTGAGGAGAACGCCCTGTAAATTCGCCTGTTTGAATAGAAATAGCTCCACTATTTGCAAGGATTCCTTGTCCTTTACAAATTGTTTTTTCTGTTAGCTCTTCAGAACTCAAATTCCAATAAGCCGTTTTCAAATTTTTTAGCCCTAAAGTTTCTAAATTGGCTTTCGGATTTCTTTTCCCTACTTGCTTCATAAGATATTTTAATTAAGATGTTGAAAAAATTTTGTTTCTTGATTTTCTCCAAAATTTCAATAATCGTACAAGCTAAAGTTTCTATTTATTGTCACCTTTTTTAACCTTAGTTTATACTTTTAAGTAGGTCAAGTATTTATTTCAACAACAAAAAATCGCAACATATTATTTGCGATTGCCTACTGTTATCTACTGCCTACTTATTTATTATAGCTCTACTCCAATAAAAAAGAAAAAGAATTCAAGGACATATTAATACCAGTAAGTATAGAGTTCGCTATCTCCAAACTTCATTTTCTTACTTTTTCCTAATTGTCCTAAAAGTCTTTTTCTAGTTGTAATTGTTATTCGTTTTTCACAACGAATGGTGCAAGTATAGGGGCTAAAATCT
>CALOED010000116.1:0-71650 GCA_942492005.1 uncultured Saprospiraceae bacterium | reverse complement strand
CGGTCTGCAGCACCTTGCCCCGCACCGGCGTAGATCTGGCGAGGAACCAGGAACAGGATCAGGACGTCGGCGTAAATGCGAAGTCGTCGCGACGGCTGGTGAGGTAGTTCTCGTGGCAGCCGTAGGAGTTCCCCGCCGAGTCCGTGTTGTTCTTGAAGAGGTAGATGACCCCCTTGATCCCCTCCTCGGCGAGTCGTTGCTCGGCACTGGTGAGGAGCTGCTCGAGGATCCGCTCGCCCGCCTTGTCGTGGACCACGAGATCGTGGATCGAGTCGCATTCAGGCGTGGCGTACTCGGGGTGCGAACCGACGTCGAGGTACAGCCGGGCGCCGTTGGCCAGGAAGACGTTGGAGCTGCGGCCCCATGAGACGACCCGGCGGAACAGGTAGCGGGCGACCTCGTCGGGACTCAGCCGGCGTTGGCCCCGCAGCGTGCACGTGACTCCGTACTCGTTCTCGAGGCCGAAGATCCGCCACTCCATGGGCAAAGCGCATATCGTCAGCCTCTGAACGCCCCGGCACCCCCGGGCAGGCCCTTCGAGGGCGGCGTGCGAGGGTCAGTCGTCGTTGCCCTCGACGGAGCGGGAGCAGAGAAGGCCAACTCCGCATCGTCGACACGTCCGAAGGCTCGGCGCCCGATCGGTACGTTCGAGGACCGCGACCTCGAGCTCGTCAGGCACCAGCACCCGATCAGGGCCGGCCAACGCGTCGACGGCCGCGGAGAGCGCCGCAGCCAGATCGGCATCGGCCTCCCACGCGTCGGCCAGGCGACCGGCGATCACCTCCGCCTCTCCCCCCAGCACGGTGAACTGCGCCTCGTCCATCACCGTGCCGTCGTAGAGGATGTGGAAGAGCTGGTCGCCTTCGCCGGACTCGTCGCTCACGATCTCGGCGACGAGGATCTCGACCTCCATCGGCTTCATCTCGTGCGTGAAGACCTGCCCCAGGATCGAGGCGTAGTTGTTGGCCAGGCTCCGAGCATCGACGTCCTCGCGACTGTACGAGTAGCCCTTCAGGTCGGCGGCGCGCACGCCGGCGATGCGGAGCTGGTCGAACTCGTTGTACTTGCCGACCCCCGCGAAGGCGATCCGGTCGTAGATCTCGCTGACCTTGCGCAGCGTCGACGACGGGTTCTCCGCCGCCACCACGATGCCGTCGGCGTAGACCTTGCCGGCCAATGAGCGACTTGCGGGCGATGCCCTTGCGGGCCGTAGTCGGCCCTGATCCTTGATGACCTGCTCTGGCGACGACGTAGAACGGCATGCTCATCGCGGCGCCTCCATCGTGTCGTCGCAGGCTCCGGAGATCCGACCGGGATCGCAGGCTCGCGTGACGTGAGCATGGGCCTCGAACCGAGCGGTTCGAGCTCGGGTTCAACCTTCTCGATAGGCCTCGACCTCGGTGATCGTGGCCACTATGGGGTAGATGCCCCGCGCGAGATCGGGACCTCCGGTATGCAGAATCCTCGTCGGCCGCTTGGAACAAGGCGGTCACGGCGACAAGAACCGAGCCCCGATCGAGCGTTCATCTCGGAAGCCACATCTTCACCACCGTGCCACGGCATGGAGGCTTCCGGACCCGATCGCGTGGTGAGTTGGGCTCCTCGTAGCGACCCCCGGTGACGTCGTACTGGAGAGAATGCGGCTGCCCCCACCGTCGACGTCGAGCCCCCCGAACAGCGGGACGACCGCCAGGCCCTGCATGGCCACGCCGAGGTTCCCCCGCACCATCTGCCCGAGCTGATTGGCCTTGCCCTCGATCGACTGAGCACGAAGCCTTCGACCTTCTCGTAGTGCTCGAGTTGGAGCTGGAAGAGCTGCACCATCTCCAGGGCCAGTCCTGCAGAACCGGCGATGGCCACGCCGATGTGGTCATCGGTCGGGAAGACCTTCTCGATGTCCCGCTGGGAGATGACGTTACCCGGATGGTGGCCCTGCGATCGCCCGCCATGACCACTCCATCGGCGTAGCGGATGGCCACGACAGTCGTCGCGTGGGTGACGGCGGCGGGGGCGACGTCGACAGCGGGGACATCGGGTACCTGCCGATCCCGGCGCAGCAGCGCCATGAAGTCCGGTCCCGGGTCGTCGATGGGCGAGAACATGGGCATGGTCACGGGGCGGACGATACCCGGGTGCAGTGGGCCCTCGGACGGGCCAGGAGGCGTGATGACCGGCCGGGAACCGTCGACGCAAGGTCGACCATTCCCCTACTGGCCGCCCTTCTGCACGAAGTTGCGCACGAAGTCCTCGGCGTTGGTCTCGAGCACCTCGTCGATCTCGTCGAGGAGGTCGTCCAGCTCCGCTTTGAGCTGGTCGCCCTTCTCCGAGCCGGCGGGCACCTCGTCGACCTCGACGTCGGTTCGCTCGGTGCTCGGCTTGCGGATCTGCTCACGCTCGGCCATGGGCCTGTCGTCCCTCCACTGCTCGTCGGTTCACGAGCCCAGCCTCTCGAGAAGATCGGCCGACGTCTCGCTGTCCTTGATCAACCTACCCACGTGGGCTTCGGTTCCGCGTGACGGTTCCATCATCGGGGCGCGCCGCAGCAGCTCGGTGCCGGTGTCGAACACCAGCGAGTCCCAGTTGGCGGCCACGACCTCGTCGGCGTACACCAACACCGACGCTAAGTAAACCACAAGCGTAGAAGCCCAAGGCATTTTTTGAGTTCGTACCACCAAAAAATAATATACAATCGGAATGGTCAATGCCAAATCTGCAGTCACTGCAAACGACATTATATTATGGTCTTGCAAATACACCGTACTATTGACGAGATAAGCAGCTAAAACAACAATAGAAGCAGCAGTTCCAAAGAAAAGCAGCCAGTAGAGTGTTTTTTGATGGATGGATTGTTTCATGGATTGTTGGATTGTTGGATTGTTGGATTGTTGGATTGTTGGATTGTTGGATTGTTCGATTGTTGGATTGTTGGATTGTTGGATTGTTGGATTGATTGCCCTGCTAGCAGGGCAATCAATCACGAAAATCGAACTTACCATTCCATTCGCATCACTAGCCTTTGAATATGTGCCAAATGATGATTGCTGTGCCACGCATAAAGCCCTACCATTTCCAATAATTGTATTTCTCGGAATCCTTCAGGATGAATAAGCGATAACGCCAAATCTTGTTCTTTGAGTGATTTTATCAAAATCATCCACCGATGGTGCAATGCCTCTAGCAATTGCAACGACACCGCCACAGGAGCGGTATAATCCGCCAAAGTAGCCCAACGGTCTTCATAGTAGGCTTTAATCGTCGGTTTATCTTCCGTCATTGTCCATTTGAAACGGATAAAACTATTCAAATGACTATCCGCAATATGATGAACGAGTTGTTTCACCGTCCAGCCTTCGGGACGATAAGGCGTGTTGAGTTGTTCATCTGTCATGCCTTCCACCGTTCCTTTCAGTTTAGCAGGCAAGGTTTCAATATCTTCTATCCACTGCCGATAGGTACTTTCCGTCACTTGTTTAGGCATCTGAAATTCTCCGATAGGATATTTCAATTCATTCAATTCTTGATTAGTCATGGTATTGGTTTTTTACACACTTTTTTCCCAAAATCTGGACTTTGCGCTAGTTTCAAAAATATAATTCATCATATCAATATCGACTTGTGTAAGCTCCTGTTTTCGTCTTGCCATCATCATTTCAGCCGTTTCGAGTGCTTTGTCCAAGCGGTACGTTTTGTAGCCAGCAGCACCTCCCCAAGCAAAAGATGGGATGAAATTTCGAGGAAAACCGCCTCCATAGATATTGCATGATATGCCCAAAACCGTTCCTGTATTAAACATGGTATTGATACCGCTTTTGGAATGGTCGCCAGCTATCAAGCCACAAAATTGCAAGCCCGTATGCCCAAAACGCTTTGTGGTATAATCCCAAAGTCTGACGGGCTGATAGTTGTTTTTGAGGTTAGAATTATTGGTATCTGCGCCAAGGTTGCACCATTCGCCCAAGACAGAATTGCCTAAAAAGCCATCGTGTCCTTTATTAGAATATCCTAATAAAACCGAATTATTCACCTCTCCGCCTACTTTGCAAAAAGTACCTAAAGTAGTTGCGCCATAGATTTTTGCGCCCATTTTCAGCACGCTATTCTCTGCCATTCCCAAACCATTGCGAACAATGCAGCCTTCCATGATTTCGGCATTTTTGCCCACATAGATAGGTGCGTCCTTCACATTCAGAATAGCACATTCCACGCTTGCCCCTTCTTCCAAAAAGATATTCGACGCATCGCCCAATACGGTATTCGTTGCGCTCAAAGGCTGCGACGTTCTACCCTGTGTCAATAATTGAAAATCCTCTGAAAGAGCTTGTGAATTGTACTGAAAAATATGATATGGGCGAGTAACGAGGATAAATGCTGCCGTTGTGTGTTGAATATTGGAGGTTGGGATGGTGGTCAAATCTATATTTTCCGCTTCACTTTCGGGCAGTCGAGCAGCAATAAGCGTCTCTTCTTTGATGAGATATTCGCCCATTTGTAGGTTATTAATAGCTGCTGTAATTGCATCATTAGCCACTACACTACCATTAATAAACAAATTATCTGCGCCCATTTTTTTTTGATATTTTCCCGTCAGGTAATCAGCCGTTGAATAGGAAATGTTTCCATCTAGTCGTTTTTCCCATTTTTCTTTGAGCGTTAAAATCCCAATACGGAGTTCGCTAATCGGTCGGGTGAACGTAAGCGGCAGTAATTGTTGATGGATAAGCGGTTGGTCAAAAAGAATAATTTGCATCATATTGAAATGCGTTAATGCTGAACGAATGATTTTTTATTTTTTAAACAAAGAATTTAGTTTACAAGTATTAAATCACTTACTTTCTAATGCTGTAAAGATAGTAGAATATCTTTTTGTGCAATATACAAACAACGAAAGCCCTGCTGTAATGCAGAGCTTTCTATATTGTTGTACATGAATAGTTTTTTCAAATTTGCATATAGCCTATCGAAAAACTATTGATTAGATTATTTCGTGCGTTTTGCGAATTTTGCGAATTTCTTATTGAACTTGTCAATACGTCCCGCAGTATCTACAAACTTCATTCTACCTGTATAAAATGGGTGTGAATCACTTGAAATCTCCACTTTAATCAATGGGTATTCTTTCCCATCTTCCCACGTTATGGTCTCCTTTGAATTAGCCGTAGAACGGGTTTTGAATGTAAAATCCGTAGCTAAATCCTTAAACACAACAAATCTATAATTCTCTGGATGTATTCCCTCTTTCATAATTCGTTTTTTTAAAATTTGCGAGTGCAAAGATAATTATTATTTAGAATAATTAGAGATTTCATACAACCTTTTTAATAAAAATCTTAATTCAAAAGTTTTGTGTTCTGTCGATTAGAAGGCTCATCAATTGAAGGAGACCTCATGCTTTTTCTCAAAACTGTCAAATTATAAGCAGCATTGATGCCTATATTCAATGAATTTGCGCCATTGAGCGCATTATTTTCATCCAATCCTAAACCATAACGAACGTAAAAATCAATCAATATGCCTTGTCCGCCACCGCCAACTTTGACTTCTGCTACATAGGTAGGGAATAGTTTGCGCTCCAAATAGTCATACTCTTTAGTTGTTCCGTATAGTTCTGTTCGGTTGTACTGAATGCCGCCGCCTATGGCGAAACCTGTGCCGAAAGAGTTTTTATTGAAGCCCGAAAGTCCTTTAAAATTCAAGTGTGCCATGATAGGAAAAGCGACTGCGCCCATGCCTTTGTATTCTCTGATACTGAATGCCGTAGCTCCGAATACCACTTGAGTCTCAATAGATAGCGAAAATCGACGGCTGCCAATCCATACTTTAGGGCCTAATGACATATTGGTAAACATATTTCCTGCAGAACGCAATGCGCCTGTGGTGTCAGAAGCATCTTCGGGGTTGGTGTAGCGTTGATAAAAATCGCCGCCAGTGGTCAAGCCAAAGCCAATTTGAGCTTGCGCCATTGGTAAGGCTACTACTAAAAATAAAAGCGTTGTAATAATTTGTGTTAATCTTTTCATATTAAAGTTTTTCGGAAATAGAATATCGTATTTCCTAATTTGTGATTTTCAATTCCTTTTCAAAGTCTAAATGTAAAGTTTGTTCTTCTACTTCGGTGTTTTTAAGTATCCATTTTGCCAACGGCGTAACGACGATGTCTTCCACTGCACGCTGCAAAGGCCTTGCGCCATAGTTTACATTAAACCCTTTGACGGATAAATGTTCAATTAATCGTTCTGAAAAAGTCAATTTTAGTCCTTTTTTGACAAAACCTTCTCTACTGCTCAATTCGTTCAACTCTTTGACCGTAATTTTACGAATATCTTTTTGAGTAAGCGCATTGAAGGAAATAATATTATCAATGCGATTGACAAACTCAGGTCGAAAATGGTTACTTATTGCGGATAAAAACGTTTTTTCATCATCTATTTTAGGACTAAAACCGAGCGACTTCTGATTGGAAGACCCCAAATTAGTTGTCATAATAATAATGGTATTTCTAAAATTAGTCACTCGACCATAAGAATCTATCATCATACCTTCGTCCAATACCGTGAGTAAGGCATCGAAAATGGTAGGCGCAGCTTTTTCTACCTCGTCCAACAATAAGACCGAAAACGGACGCTCTCTTATTTCTTGCACCAGTTTCCCTACTTGTCGCCCCGTTCCGATGAGCCTCGATATTTGCCCCGGATACTGGAACTCGCTCATATCTATCCGAATCAGCGGCGAACGTTTCTGCCCTTTTCCAAAAAAATAAGCCGCCAATGCCTTTGCCGAAGCCGTTTTACCAACGCCTGTTGGGCCAGCAAAAACCATCGTATTAATCGGCTTATTTGGGTTATTTAGCCCTGCTTTGAATACCTTCACGATGCTGGTGAGTTGGTCAATGGCATTGGGTTGTCCAATAATTCGTTGCTCAAAAAAGCCTCTTAGCTCTTCGTTTTCGAGCCTCATTTCATCTCTCAAAAATAATTCTGGCAAGCCCGTTTGGCTAATAAAATTCTTAATCACATCATTGTTTGTGATTTCCTTCTTGTTGTGCAATTGAGCGGTGCTGATGCACTGTCCTAAAAATTTGACGGCTTTGCCTGGGAAACTTTGGTACGGATAATAACGCATCAACAAGCGATAACTCAATTCCAAAGCTCGTTTATCTATTTTTATTTTAAGGTTTTGGGTACTGTATTGATTGAATTTATCCAGTATATTGAAGATTTTATCTTCGGGCAGTTCTTTTATCCTTACGATTTGGAAGTTTTCTACAAATCCTGGCAGTAGCCTACGAATGCTATCCAATTCGGCTACTGTCAATTCTCCCACGAGTTGAATTTTTCCTTGCTGCAAGTACGACACCATAAACGAAGCCACACTGTCTTCTGGGCCTTCGCCACCTATTTGCAACAGCCGAATAAAATCAACTACCCACAAGATGCCGTTTGCCGCTTCAAGGTCTTCTACCAGTTTTTCGACCATTTCTTGCCATTCGCCTAAGTATTTGGAAGTAGCTGTGATGCGTTGCGCTTGCGCTTGCCAAAAGGTAAAATGCAACTTTTGTTTACGAGAACTGCTAACAATTTTTTTAATCGCTTGACGCAATACCGAACTCTTACCAACGCCACTTTCGCCCACTATCAGCACATTCGCTTTGACACTTATTAGCTTATCTACCACTTCCGAAACCTTATCTTCCAGTTCCCATGCCGCTTCGGGAAATGCCGAAATCTGACGACGCAACGACCTACTATACGGATATTTTTGCGCTATTCGTTCCAAATGTTCGTACCTGCGCTGATAAACAGGCGTATCCCAATCGAAATCTCTATAATTGTTGATTTTTAGGGCTATGCTATCCAATTGCGGTTCGGCGTAAGATAAGTGCCGATGAAGTTCGTCAGGCGAAAGTTGATTGAAGTAATTCGTAGCAAAATAGGTAACTAATGTTGTAAACTCTTTTGGATTATAATAATAAAAACTATCACTCATGAGCGGCAAATAGCACTCGTAGTAATTGTTTTGTTTTTTGCCATACACCGTTATCACAGGAATTTCAATCATCTGACTAAGCGGAAATGCGCCTGCACTTTCCCTATAAGTTGGGCGTACTTTTACCTTTATCACTTTGAGCTTAGGGTTTTCTAAGTTCATATACGGATAATCATCATGTTTTTTATATTGCTTGCTCAAATGGCCTGATATGGTAGATTTTACGCTTTTGAGGTCTTTATCTATCACTTGATAATTTGTCCCAATGAGCATTCCCAACACAGCGCCATTTGCTAATTTGAAGTATAAAAGCGGATAGAGTATTCTTTCCATTGTTTGTTTTTGATGGAATAAAGGTGTAATGAAGCGGCTGAAGTAGTTGTAATTTTTGTTGCTTACACAACTACTTATTTATCGAATAGCTAAAATAGTAATTTTTATGGTTTCGGATTGTAGAATTTTAGACAAGGAATGGATTAATATAGAAGTGTGGAGATAGTTTTTAGTTTTAATCATATTTCTTATCTGATTATTTTTTAATTTTATATGTAAAGCTGTATTTCATTATTTCTTTTTGAAAGACAAATCCGTTATAAACATAAGTACTAATGGCAGTATTAAAAAACCAATACTAAAATGACGCATTATCGAGCGATTTGGTTATTTCTACTTTGGCTAGGTTTCGGGCAAGTCCACACCATTGCTCAAAACTACATTCCGATGGCGCAAGATTCTACGATATGGTTTTATGAAGCCAATCCCAATGCTTTTGCGCCAATAGAACGGTTCGTTTTTTTTACGGATGGCGATACTTCTGTCAATAGTTTTTTGTATAAAAAGCTATACTTCAAAGCTGAAAATCAGGACAATACGAAACTTATAGCAGGACTTAGAGACAATATATCCTCTAAGAAAGTTTACCTTCAACTTTTTACAACTGATTTATCCATAGGCTTATCCATTGTACCGACTTGTCCGCTTACCGTTGAAATATTATTGTATGATTTTAGTGCATTGCCTAGCCAATATATTGCTAATATTTGCAATCAATCTGCCTACTTGACGGATACTGCCACTCAATTTTTATACAAAAAAAACCGTCGTGTGCTTACGCTTAGCCACATCAATCAGACTTGGTACGAAGGTATCGGCAGCACCAAAGGGCTTTTCAATGCCTTATTAAACTCGTCGGATTATAATTTGGCGAATTACTGCGTTGGCAATTTCGATGCGTGCGAAGTGCCGTTATTTCTCGACACCGATTTTATTCCTATTAACAAACTCGGCAAAATATTCCCAAATCCTGCTGCGGCTTCCTTTTCGCTAGAGCTCACCAAAGAATTGTACCATGCAGAAATTGTCATTTCCAATATATTTGGGCAAGTTGCCGCCGTCCATCCTTTTGATGGGATTACTAAAAAAATAGATATTTCGGGGCTGGCGAATGGCGTTTATTTCGTTGAAGTGTTCAAAGATGGAATGTTATTTTTTAAAGATAAATTAATGGTGGCAAAGTGACACAAATGGCGTTATATAAACGTTAGACAAGTAAAATAACCAGTTTAAATTCAACTATTTTAGATAAAAAAAGGTTAATCATTGTAACTTAGAATGTAAATTTTTATTTTCACAACTATGCTGAAAAGGTATCACAAAATAGAGATAGAAAGAATGCGCAATCCTTGGAATACATGGCTTTGGCAGCCTATGATTCTCTTATTCTTTATAGGATTAATGCTCATAGGTAAAGCATCCGAAAACTATCTGCTTTACAGTACCATGCTGATGTCTTTTGCCATGTTTTTTGTATTTTATTTATATCTCAATTTTATAAAAAGGCCCAATAAAATTTACTGCGAAGTGCGAGGCGACGTATTGACGCTCATAGAGTTAGACAATCCTTTTTCTAAAAAAATAGTCTGCCAAATTAGCGGTTTGAATTGGATTTGGATTAAGCAACGCCATGTTTTTGGGCTAGGATTGCACAAAAAACTCGAATGCCTTTATGGCGAAAATGGGCATACGTTGGTTAAAATGAATAGTTTTTGGTTCGGTAAAGTCTCTAATGAAGAAGTGCAAGAACTCATTTTTTATCTCGCACAATACAATCCTACCGTAGTGATTGACGAAAGTCTCAATGAAGTATAATTTTGCGCTCTTAGGCTCGGATACAAATTTCAATTGGCGAGCAATTATCAATCAAAAGATTCCCTTTGTAAGGTTTTTCCCCGATGTAGTAGGCTTCTAATGTAATAAACTTTATTTTCTTGCTTCGAGGCGCAAAAAGAAACGGATAGGTTTTCCATGAGGTATGTTGAATGGCTTTGGTTTCGCCAAGTAGTTCTTTTTTTTGACAATTTGAATCTCCGCCCCATATTCTCAACTTCACCGGCCGGCTATATCCCGAATAGCCTGCCGCTCGTGCCAAAGAAATATTGAACCTATAACATCCCGCACGCCTCAAAGGCTGCTTCAATTGTTGGCTAATATATTCCCACGAGTTGTCCTCTCTTACTATCAAACCAATGAAGGTTTTGCCGTGAGCGGGTTTCATTTCCACGCCCCAAAATCCTGGTAAAATATCTGGCGTAGAGTATTTTCCGCAAGCATTCCAGCCTCTAGGTGTAGTTGCGTCTTTTGGAATATCTTCAAAAGATGGATTTTCTAAGCGTATCCGCTGTATCGAATAATCGAAAGAAGCCGTTAAAACTAACGTGCCGAGAAGGAGAATGAATTTTAACATAGCAGTGATTGTTTGTTTGTTTGTTCTTTTCGACGTAAACGTTTTTTTAAAGATACATATTTATTTTATAATATGTTATTTTATAAAAATGGACTACTATGCCTCAACAATCAGGCGAATTTTAGGCGAAATTCATTATTTAATCAACGATTAGCTTATTTTTATGTTTGAATGGCATCTTTTTTTACAACTATACATTTATGAAAAAGCTATCTACTTTAATGCTTCTAATTACCAAGTTGGATTTGTGATATTCGCATTCCAAACCATTCAACCTTCCCAACATACGCCCGATAAAGTCACTTTGATACCCGAATATGAACAACGAACGGGCGGCGATGCCGAAATAGGTTGGGATTATTTGCGATATGGCAATTATATAGGTGCTGGCGTGCCGTATAATATTTTTAAATGGTCTATCAAAAAAGATGTTCCCAACCATCTCGAACGAGCGGGCAAAAGCGAAAAAATACCACACGGCTTCAATTTTTTCATAGAAGAAGGCGTAGAAGTCGTGGGCAATTTCAATTGTTTTGCTTGCCATTCTAGCTCCATCAATGGTAAATTTATAGCTGGCATCGGCAATAATGCTTCTAATTTTACAGGCGAACGGATAAAAAATTCGTTAAGCGACCGTAACGAATGGTACGCCTTCGGTACGGCAAACGCTCGGGGCAATACAAAGCATATTTGCCTTTGGCAAGAGGTGCAGAATACGTCAGCCCTTATGTGGAAACGCCTTTTGCTGGCATAAACCCTGCCTTCAAACTCGAAGAAGTAGCCGTAGCTTATCGCAATCCAACGGATTTGACATGGAAGGATGGCGAAACGGTTTTTCCACTTACCAAAAAAATCTATGCTTCGGATGTACCGCCTTTGTGGAATGTCAAAAAGAAAAACGCTTTATATTATAATGCTATGGGAAGGGGCGATTTTACAAAATTGCTCATGCAAGTCATGGTAGTAGCTATCGAAGACAGCACCGAAGCGAGGGCTATCAATAACGAGTTTCATCATGTACTCGCATGGCTCGAAGCCCTTGAGCCACCTAAATTTCCTGAATCTGTCAATGAAAATCAAGCGGAAAAAGGAAAAGCTATCTTTGAAGAATTGTGTAGCCGATGCCACGGCACGTATGGCGAAGACGAATATTATCCTAATAAACTCGTGGGTTTGAATATCGTAAAAACCGATTCTTTTTATGCGCAATATTCTTATCAAAACGAAGATTTCACCAATTGGCTCAATTCGAGTTGGATAATGACCTCTGAACCCAAAGCATGGGTGCAGCCCGAATTGGGTTACATTGCGCCTCCTTTGGATGGCGTGTGGGCTACCGCCCCGTATTTACACAATGGTTCTGTCCCCGATTTGGCCACCTTGCTCAATAGCCCTAAGCGTCCAAAATATTGGAGTAGAAGCATTAAAAACGATAATTATGATTTAGATAAAGTGGGTTTGAAATATTCTAAGGCCGAAGCCGCCAACTCTGTTTATATTTATAATACTACCCTCGACGGCTACGGAAATGGCGGACATACTTTCGCCGACGAGCTTAAAGATGCCGATAGACAGGCGTTGATTGAATATTTGAAAACTTTGTAAAATGTAGCCAATTTAGGGTTCGGACGCTTTCGAAAGCGTCCGAACCTTAGCTCTCAAAAAATCATTTACATTCCGTAATCAGCCTCTAGCTTTTTAAAATCGGGCTTTTCGCCACTGATTTTCTCATAAATACCATCCACGTATATATTATTTCCAAAACCGCAATTATCCGCATCGGGGCTAGAAGATGCTTTTACTTGAGTAGAGGTGAATTTCATATCAAACTGACATTGCCACTCTTCGCCTACGTCCGAATACGTTGCCAAATTGGCTTTTAAGGCGGCTTTGCCAGTAAGAGTGCCTTGGTTGTAAGCAGGTGCATTGCCTACTTTTGAAAAGAAAAATTTGATTTCGCTGCTGCTGCTTATTTTTTCAATTGCCAACATAGCATAGCCTGTTTCTCCATTTGGTTCGCCTATTTGGTAAGTTCCCGTCATGTCCATTGTGCTGTAATCCGCAAAATCTGACTTTGTAACGTTCATCTCAAAAGGCAATTCCGTCCCATTTGCTACATCTTTCCATGTTCCATTGTATGTTTCTTTGGTAAGTGTGCCATCATAAATTGGGCCTCTTCTGCCTTCTGGCAATTCTCCCAATTTCATATTTTCCATATTAACTTTACCTTCCAAAGGAATGGGCTTTCCGTCTTTTTTATAAATCAATTCTCCACTTATTCGCCCGTTACTATTTTTTATAGTCGCAATGATTGGCGTTTTTCCATCAATTGTGCCTTCCAAAGTCAATTCCGTAAAATCAGAAGGGACAAATAAATCCGCAGCTTCTTCGCTTACATTTTCATTCGTGTTTTCAGATTTTGGCGAATTACAACTCCAAACTAAAAAACACACCAACACACTAAATATTAATCTCATTGTTTTTATTTTTTAGGTTCATTGACAATTTTTGCCCAAAAGGTAGATTTTATTCATCCAATGGTGGCTTGCCCCATTGCCTCGACTTACTCAAAAGCAATGGGGCAAGCCTCCATTGGATGGTTTGGCAAAAATTGTCAATGAACCTTAATTCCAAAATATTTTGCAAAATGACTGACTTATTTTTTTACCGTTATTAAGCCATTCTACTACTCTATGCCACACCAAATTTAGTAACTAAAATCTCTATGAATGCCTAAAATTATTTTCTTTGCACTAGAATACAAAAGAACTTATGGAAAAGATTGTAGAAGTAATACAAAACACGTTGGTGCAAATGCGGTGGGTCGAGCTGATTTCTGTGATAACTGCTATTATTTATGTGGTACTGGCTGCTCGTCAAGATATTCGATGTTGGCTATTTGGAATAATCAGTGCCATGCTTTGGACCTATGCTGCTGCCGTTTATTACAAATTGTACGTAGATGCTATTTTGCAAGTTTATTATGTAATTATGGGCGTTTATGGCTGGTATGCGTGGAGCAGTGGTTTCAAAAAACATTCATTGGAATCGCCTCAAAGTCAGCGGCTTATTAGCACATTAAAAATGCAAACCCATTTTCAAATCATCATTGGAGGGCTAATTCTTACTGCAATAGTGGGTACTTTATTTAAAAATTATACCGATGCGGCAGCTACTTATTTGGATGCTTTCACTACGGTATTTTCGATTATCACTACGGTTTTGGTGGCTCGAAAAGTACTCGAAAACTGGTTGTATTGGATAGTTATTGACGCTACTTATATTTATTTGTATGGCAGTCGTGGCGGTTATTTATTTGCTTTTTTAAATATCGTTTATGTCATTATTGCTATCATTGGCTTTATTCATTGGCGGAAGGAATTTTTAAAAATACGCCATCTGAAATAATATTTTTGCATGAAATTAATCATTAAAATCACTATCATTGGGCCAGAATCTACGGGCAAAACCACGCTTACTCAACAGCTTGCGCATCATTATCAAACATCATGGGTTCGGGAATATGCCCGTTCCTATATCGAAAATTTGAACCGACCTTATGAAGAAAGTGATTTGGTAGAAATGGCAAAAGGGCAAATCGAAGCAGAGCGACAAGCGGCTAAAAAAGCACGTAAATACTTGTTTTGCGATACCGATTTGAGGGTAATTTAAGTTTGGGAAATGCACAAATATCAGCGTTGCGACGATTGGATTTTGGAGCAAATAGCAGCTCAAACCTGTGATTTATACTTGCTCTGCGGCATAGATGTGCCGTGGGAATACGACCTGCAACGGGAACATCCTAGCCCAGCGGATAGGTTGTATTTGTATAATTTTTATAAACATGAACTCCAACAAGGCCAACAAAAATTCGTAGAACTGCACGGCAACTCAAAAAAACGCTTACAAAGTGCCATAAAGGCAATAAATTCACTACCTTTCGCTTACGAATAAAAAAACAGAACATTATGGCACAAATAAATATTATAGACGCTATTGGGCAAAATAAGCTCGAAGAAGCGGTCAAAGCACTTTTGGATGCTACCAGAGGTACAGATAAATATAATGAT
Source organism: uncultured Saprospiraceae bacterium (assembly GCA_942492005.1). Lineage (GTDB taxonomy): Bacteria > Bacteroidota > Bacteroidia > Chitinophagales > Saprospiraceae > CAKZLL01. The sequence continues at coordinate 56,854 of CALOED010000116.1, read as the reverse complement.
ATTATTCTTCAATCGGGGCGGCTTGCTGCACTCAACGAAAGTGTTAAAGATGGAGATATTACTTACGAACAATCCAAATCTGGACGCACTGTGCTTCGTAAAGCATTGATAGAAACCGTTAAAGATTGTGAGATGGAACATTTGATGATGGAGATTAAAGAAACATCGTCTAATACGACAAATAGTGGAGATTCTAATAGAAATAAAAGTATCAAAATCTTGTTCTTAGCCGTAAATCCTAGGGGGACAACTGCTATGCGACTTGGGCAAGAAGTGCGAGATTTGGAGAATACGCTAAAAATGTCAGAGTACCGAGATAAATTTAACGTAGTTTCTAAATGGGCAGTTACGCCCGACGAATTGCGTCATGCGATGATAACTGAAAAACCCAATATTGTTCATTTTTCGGGACACGGAGAATCCGACGGACTGGTATTTGAGGATGGCGAAGGCAAGAAAAAACCTATCAGTATAGCTGCTATTAATGGTTTGTTTCGCTTGGCGGTTAAGCGTTCGCCTATACAGTGCGTATTGCTGAATGCGTGCTATTCGGTGCCGCAAGCGGAAGGTGTTGCCGAACACGTAGATTGGGTCATTGGGATGAAAAACGCCATTTTAGATAATGCCGCTATTGCTTTTACTAAAGGTTTTTATGATAGCCTAGGCGCAGGAGACGATTATTCAATTGCCTTTGAAACTGGGGTAGTCAATATAGATTTGCACGGATTTCAAGGCGCAGATTTGCCCGTATTACATAAGAATAAAAAAATAGATTAGTTTATGAAGTTTTGCTTGCGCAAAATAATAATTAGAATAGGAACGCAGATGACGCGAATCTCGAAGAGGTCTGCGTCATCTGCGTTCCTATTGCGCTTATTTTAGTAACATCTTAGATGGTTTATCCGAGTAATTCTCCATCTCTAGTTTTTAACTTGAATTTGCCTTAATTTAAGTTTGGTCAATATTATACGCATCCATTTTTATTGCAAGACTTTCTTCAATACAAAACCCTCTACCACATCATTATTATTCGCTACCAAAATCATTGGCTTTCCGCCAACGCTGACTTTTTTCATATCACGAGCGTCTTTAGCCGCAAAGAAACCACTCTTTTGGATGGTCAGAGGTTCAAAACTACCCTTTCCGTTGCCTTTCAATAATAAACCATTTCCAGCATCGTATCGCCCTGTTTCTACCTCTGGGTAATAAAAATTCCCAACGGTGAGAATATCCATTTTTCCATCATTATCAAAATCATCCAACAGAATAGCTTGTGTTGGCGCAATCTGAGCGAGATTGGGCAATGCCTTCATATTGAAACCATTTCCTGTATTTTCAAAATAAGAAGTAGCAAAAGTAGTGGCGTTCATTTTTAGTGCGCCACTGAGTTCGTCAGGCGTAAACATCTGCTGAGTTGTAGCCTTTGCAAACGGTTCGTATCGGTTGAAACGCTGATTGAGCAATGGAATGTGCATACTAATCACATTTCGTTGATAAATCGGATAACTCGCATTCAGCACATAACTCGACACCACAGGGTCAATTTTTCCATTATTATCAATGTCTTTTGCAAAAACCTCAACGGGTTTGCTCGCACTTGCTTTCATCCTAGAGTTCAAACCCAAATTGCCAGCCACCAAATCCATATCGCCATCGCCATCCATATCAGCGGCGGCTATGCTATTCCACCAGCCCGTTGCGGCACTTATGCCCCAACTTTCCGTCTCATTTTCAAAAGTATTGCCTTTATTAATAAAAATCGAAACTGGCATCCACTCGCCTACTACCGCCAAATCGAGCTTTTTATCGCCATTCAAATCTACCCATACGGCATCCGTTACCATTCCAATTTTCGACAAATCAGCCGCTACTTGAGCCGTTACATCTGTAAATTTTGCGTTTGATTTATCCGAATTATTTTGCAAAATATACGACTGAGGTGCATAAGGATAGCTATTCGGAATATGGCGACCGCCTACGAACAAATCCATATCGCCATCAGCGTCATAATCTGCCACGGCTACCGCTGAGCCGCTTGTGGTAAGCGTTGGCAAAGCATTGGTCGCTTTTGAAAAATTACCCTTCCCATCATTCAAATACAATCTATCTTGATATTGAGCCGCATTTGCAGCGTATTTTCCGCCACCGCTCACGATATACAAGTCTTGGTCTTTGTCACCATCTGCATCAAAAAACACCGCATCCACATCTTCTTGCGGGCTGTCTAAATTCCACGGTTGGCTATTCGATTTTTTAAAATCGCCATTGCCTTGCACATACAATACGCCGCTCGAACCTGCCGCTCCACCAATAAAAACATCCTCTTTCCCGTCGGCATTCACATCGCCAACGGCTAAAGATGGGCCTTCTTTTGATAGTTCATGTGGCAAAAGTGCTTCTCTTTTAAAATCAATAAAATCAAGGTTTTCTTGGTGTTGGAAGTCAATTCCTGGGTTCGATTTTTCAAAAAGAGCGACCACATTAGTTTTCGATTCATTACTTGCTACGGCATTTTTGTATTCAAACTTTTATTTTTTGGTCTGCTTTTACGTTCGTAATTGAGTTGATTTTACCATCGCCCCAGTCCACCAATACTTTATCAATATTCGTCGCTTTTCCTGTTCCAAAATGCAAGGTATAAGGCATTGAAGAGAAAAACCCTTTCGTTGGATAAAGTTCTTGGTATTGCGTTTTGCCGTCAGCAGTTACCGTAACGCTCGCCCCTATGGCATTTATATTCTGTGCCGAGCCTTTGAGCTGGACTTGCAAATAATGGTTTTTTTTGAGTTGAGCAGCTTCATTTTTATAAATAAAAGCAGGTTCATCCACATTATTAACTATCAAATCCAAATCGCCATCATTATCCAAATCGGCGTAAGCTGTGCCATTGGAAAAAGAAGCCTCGACCAAACCCCAATCGTAAGCCACATTTTTGAAAGTCAAATCGCCATTATTTTTATAAATATAATTACGAGTTTTTTCGGATGGAATCAAATTCAGTAGGTCATAAATGCTTTGAGCAGATTGTAATTTTTGGTTAAATTCAGGCTTTATGAATTTGACATAATCGTTGTTGGTAACGTCTCTACGGTAGCCATTAGCAATGAAAATATCTTTCCAGCCGTCATTATCATAATCGGCAGCCAACGAACCCCAACTCCAATCGGTGGCAGCGATGCCCGCCATTTCGCTGATTTCACTAAATGTGCCGTTTCCATTATTAAGTTGTAAAACATTGCGCATCAACTGATGACCGAATCCCATCCGCACATAGTGATGATAACGCTCGTACATCATAATGGTAGATAATAATTTTTGTCTGCGATTGTCTTCTGGCAACATATCCAACACCACCATATCTACCAATCCATCATTATTCAAATCAGAAATATCGCTGCCCATACTGTGTGCGGCGGTATGTCGAAAATATGCTTCGTTTTTGTCCGTAAATGTTCCGTCGCCATTATTGATGTATAGAATATCGGGTTCGGCGTAGTCATTCGCTACAAAAATATCTGGCAAGTTGTCATTATTAAAATCAGAAATACCGACACTCAAGCCAAAAGCACGGTTGATAATGCCCGCTTGTTTGGTGACATTCGTGAATTTTCCGCCATCATTTCGATATAATCTATCGCCTTCGTGTTCGTTTTCGGGGTCCGAAATTCTCCTATATTCGCCATTGACTAACTCTACTCTTGGGCGGCTTTCTTTCTTAAAATTGGTCGGATGATTGAGCAAATACATATCCAAATCGCCATCTTTATCATAATCAAAAAAGGTAGCATGGTTGGAAAAACATTGCTCGGAAAGTCCCATTTCAGCCGATTTGTCCGTAAAGGTTAAGTCTCCATTATTGATAAAAAACTTATTAGAACGCTTCTCTGGCGCAGTTTCGGGCCCAGTCCGACAAAGATAAATATCCAGAAAACCGTCATTGTTGATATCCACCATGGTCACGCCCGTTTTGATGCCTTCACCTACCAACACGCCCGCTTTTTCGGTGATGTCTTCAAACTTCATGTTCCCTTTATTCAAATACAATTTATTTGAAAATTGAGTCGCAGTGAAGTAAATATCTTCCAGTCCATCGTTATTAATATCGCCAACGGCTACTCCTCCCCCATTGTATAAATATTGAAATTTATAATAGTTCATTTCAAAGGTTTCATACAATTTATTTACAAAATCAACCCCTGTTTCCGCTGCCGAAAGTTTGGTGTAGATTTTAGGTTCTGCGGTTTCGTTATTGGCCGTTTCTTCTCCCTTTGGCGTATTGCACCCTACCAGTAGGATGATTATAAATGCTAGATATTTTATATTCATCGTTATTTTATTAAGTTTCTTTTTTGATGCAAAATGCACTGTAAGTAGTTAGACAAAATTATTTCCAATCGGTCATGACCCATTGGCTTGTTAATCAGTAATTTATAATTGTTTATCGTCTAAATATTTAAGCCCAATTACTTAAGTAGTTAGACAAAATTATTTTGTAAATAACATTGGTTTAAGTCTTTAATAATCAGTTGATTAACTTTTTAATAAATTTGTCCGACTACTTAAGTATTTTGATGTCCCAATCGGGTCTTTCCAATATTTCTGATTGTAACGGATTGGAGTGATGGCAAAATTCACATATAGCAACCCGAAAAGGGTTGAATATGAGTAACCACAGGTGTAACCTGTGGCTAAAAATGATTGCTTTTAATAACTACGAAGTAGTTAAATACTAAAGAATAGCTGTTTTGAGATGTTTAACTGCTTTGCAGTTGTAAAAAACGTATTCCTAACCACAGGTTTAGACCTGTGGCTACTCATATTTAACCCTTTCAGGGTTATTTTTGCCTTCACTCCAATCCGTTACAATCAGCAATATCTCACTTTTATTACTTAACTTATAAAAGGCTTTCTCATAAAAATGAAAATCGTAGCGATTTTTTTCTCTTTTATACCCAAAATATTTTCAGAAAAAAGCCCTTCTAACCTATGCGTAACATGAGTTAAATACTTATATATTTAATATAATCAAGTCAAAAACCACCTACTTCTCCCTCTTCACTTTGACTTTTTTCACAACCAAATTTCCTACTTTTCGCCCTTGGGTTATTCCATTTTCAATAGCTGGCATATAATGAATACCGCCATACAAACGGCTAATAGCCGCCTCTTCCGATGCCGCTTTGAAAGATTCGTATTGGCGAACGGGCAAACCAAACTTAACTTCTACCGAGTCCGTATAAGCGAAATTATCACCAAAAACCTCCGTCAATGCTACCGATGCAGCTCCAGAAACTACGCTATGTCCGCTGGTATATTCAGGGAAAGGAGGCGTTTGCAAAAGCGGTTTCCAGTTTTGGTCAATGTTTTTGTTGTTAATCACCGTTTCAGGTCTGATAAGGTTGGAGTTGTATTTCTCATCCCAACAACTTATAAACCCATCAAAAAGCGCAATAGAAGTCATCATATAGGCTTCCATTGCTTTCATGATGTTGGCATCTGACTGAATAGCCGCCATTTTAGCAATTCCAATCCAATGCCCTCCGGGAGATATTTTTTTGGTGGGTTCCATCAGATGCCCTTGCATTTCTACGGCAAATGGATTGCAATCCCAAAACTCCGCAATTTGCCCTTGTTCTTTTGTCAAATTATTTACGGCATCATACACTTCCATCAATTCCTTATAAAACTGAGAATTTTTATCCATATCATAAGGCGTAGGCGGTGGCGGCACAAATTGCTTGGCAGAGTCCATGACCATCGGTCGGATGGTGTGCCAATTCGGTTCTATCGGGTCGGCAAACATGGGCGGTGTGGGTTTCCAGTCGCCTTCTTTTTGCGAAGTCGTATAGCCTGATAGCGTACGAGATTCTTTGTATTTATCTCCTTTTGAGTAATCTAAGATAGCTGCGGCTACTGTTTTCCCGTAAGCTACCGACCGCTTAAAAACAGCAGGAGGAATGTCTAAACCTTTATATTCTTGCTCTAATTTTTTTTGATAATCTTCAATCAATAGTGGTGTGTAAGTATTCTTTTTAGCCACTTCCATCAGTGCCGTATTGGCTGCCAATGAGTAAATATAAATCTTAGACGTATCGGGAGCAGGCACGCCCTCAAAGTCTTTTAGCTGCCCTCGAAGGGATTGATATTGCGGATAATCATGGATAAGTGTTTCGTAAGCTGCTAAAATGGGATAGATATACACTCTGCTGGCTAAAGGTGGCGAAAACACATCATTGACAATCGTAGTAGTGAGGTTGTCTATGGTTTGGTGTAAGAAATAGGCATCTTGTGCTTTTTCGTAATATGCGCCTTTTTCTTCTGCGTTGTCGCAATTGGCAAAACTAATCGTCAATAATAGGAGTAACAGTCCTTTTTTTATGGTTTTGATAATATTCATATTTCAAATACAGAATTAATAAAAGATGGTACAATTGAATATTTTAGAGGATGATATTGAAGTTTTCTGTTTTAGAGGTGTGTTATTTTTTTTAAAACTTTAATCAAAGATAAAAATTAAGCAGTATTGTAAGATAGTTTAACTGTGGATTTATAATATATTCATCAAATAGCCCACCATTTAAATATTGGATTGAATGGGGTTGTATAAAAAGTCGGTTTTAAGTTCAACAAATATTCAAATGCTAAATCGAACCAAAAAGTAACTAAAAAACATTATTTTTATAACGAGCTATTAAAAAATCGATTTTAGGTGTTTTTTGCAAAAAAAACAATCACTATTACACCTAAATTAGCACATTCAGCTAAAACAAACCTCAAAAACACTGCGCCTTTGCTCCCAACAACTGTATAAGGATTGCAAAAACCAAAACCAAATTATGAAGAAAAAGAAACGTAGTTTAATAGAAAGAATGGCTGAAACGTTGGGCGTTATTCCCAATTTAAGTAAGCACGAAAATAAAAAACCGCTTCCCAGCTTAACCGAAGTTGGACAACTGACCAAGTTTCCGCCTATTGAGCAATGGGACAACTGGACAGAATACGAAGCGAAAGGCTGGTCAAACAAAGAGGAAAAGAGCTATACCATTGTTCCAACTACTTGCTTCAACTGCGAGTCGGCTTGCGGCTTGACCGCTTATGTCGATAAAAAAAGTGGCGAAGTTCGGAAGTTTGAAGGCAATCCGCATCATCCGGGAAGTCGAGGGCGCAATTGTGCGAAAGGCCCAGCTACGATTAACCAAATCACGGACCCCGACCGCATTCTTTATCCTTTAAAAAGAAAAGGCAAGCGAGGCAGTGGCGAATGGGAAAGAGTGTCGTGGGAGGAAGCATTAGACGATATTGCCGCTAAAATTCGTAAAGCACTTATCGAAAAACGCCACAACGAAATCGCTTATCACGTTGGTCGCCCGGGGCATGAAGGCTACGCCAACCGAGTGATGCAAGGTTGGGGCATTGATGGACATAATTCGCATACAAATATTTGTTCGTCGGGCGCAAGATTTGGCTACAACCTTTGGTATGGCTACGATAGACCATCGCCTGACCACACCAATGCCAAGTTTATTTTATTGATTTCGGCACATTTGGAATCGGGTCACTATTTCAATCCGCACGCACAGCGCATCATCGAAGGCATGATGAAAGGCGCAAAGCTGGCAACGATGGACCCACGATTGTCCAACACCGCTTCGATGTCCAATTATTGGATGCCAACTTATCCTGGCTCAGAAGCTGCGGTGCTGTTGGCAATGGCAAAAATCATTTTAGAAAAAGGATTATACAATCGGGAATTTCTGGAAAATTGGGTCAATTGGGATGAATTTTTAATCAAACTCCATCCAGATACTGAAGTGACTTTTGAGAATTTCATTGCCAAAATGATTGAAACATACGCCGAATACACGCCCGAATTTGCAGAAAAAGAAAGTGGCGCAAAGGCTGAAATGATTGAAGAAGTAGCTACTTTAATTGGCGAAGCAGGCTCTCGATTTGCTTCGCACAACTGGCGAAGTGCGGCTAGTGGCAATTTGGGCGGTTGGTGCGTTTCTCGTGCTTTGCACTTCCTGACGGTCTTAGTTGGTGCAGTTGGTACAGTCGGCGGAACTTCTCCAAACTCTTGGAACAAATTCAAACCGCAATTCTTCGATGTACCGCCCGCTCAAAAATTCTGGAATGAACTGCATTATCCCAAAGAATATCCATTGGCATTTTATGAAATGAGCTTCCTGTTGCCGCACTTTTTGAAAGAAGGGCGTGGACGAATGGACGTTTATTTTTCAAGGGTGTTTAATCCCGTTTGGACGTATCCCGATGGTTTTACTTGGCTGGAATCCTATTCTAATCACGAACACTTTGGCACGCACATCGCTCTTACACCAACTTGGAACGAAACGGCTTATTATGCGGATTATGTCTTGCCAATGGGCCATTCATCCGAGCGGCACGATTTGAATAGTTACGCTACGCACTCTGGAATGTGGATTGGATTTCGCCAACCTGTATTGCGAGAAGCGGCACGGAGAGCAGGCAAAAATGTTGAATTTACTTATGAAGTCAATCCGGGCGAAGTTTGGGAAGAAGACGAATTTTGGATTGAATTGAGTTGGCGCATTGACCCCGACGGTAGTTTGGGCGTGCGAAAACACTTTGAATCGCCTTATCGCAAAGGCGAAAAAATAAATATTGACGAATATTACCAATATATATTCGAGCGAGTGAAGGGTTTGCCAGAAACGGCAAAGGCGGAAGGCTTGACCGAACTGGACTATATGAAAAAATACGGTGCTTACGAGATTGAGAAAACATCTTACCAAAAGCACACCAAACCACTTTCTGAAAAAGAAATGGAAGGCGCAACCGTAGCCAAAAACGGTATTATTTCTAAAAATGGAAAAAATATCGGTGTGATGGCAGACGGTAAGCCGATGGTCGGCTTTCCTACGCCAACTCGCAAAAACGAGTTTTATTCGCAAACTATGGCAGATTGGAAATGGGGCGAATACACCATTCCTACCTATATCAAATCGCACATTCATCCTGATAATTTGGATAAAGAAAAAGGCGAATATTGCTTAGTACCAACGTTTCGATTGCCCACTTTAATTCACTCTCGCTCAGCCAATGCCAAATGGCTCACCGAAATTTCTAACCGAAACCCTATTTGGATGCACCCTTCTGATGCCGAACGTTTCAATTTAAAAACAGATGATTTGGTGCGCATGAATACAGACATTGGCTATTTCGTGGATAAAGTTTGGGTAACAGAATCCATGAAACCAGGCGTTGTAGCTTGCTCGCATCATATCGGGCGTTGGCGCAGACCACAAGACAAAATCGGTAATCGTTGGGCAACGAACACCGTAAAAATTGAGCAATTAGATGGCGGTTGGAAAATGAGTACCGTCAGAGGCGTTACGCCTTTTGAGAGTAAAGACAGCGACAGTAAGCGTATTTTTTGGTCTGATGGTGGCGTTCATCAGAATATCACACACGCCGTTCATCCCGACCCGATTAGCGGAATGCACTGCTGGCATCAGCGTGTAAAAATCGAAAAAGCTCGACCAGAAGATAGATATGGCGATATTTATGTAGATACGAATAAGTCGCACGAAATTTACAAGGAATGGATGAAAAAAACTCGTCCTGCGCCTGGCCCTGATGGATTGCGCCGCCCGTTGTGGTTTAAAAGACCCGTTCGACCAGATGATTCTACTTATTATATTGAAGAGTAAAGTGGTAAGCGATGTTGTGCAAAGCTAATAAGATTCTTCTTTTTCCAGCTAGAGTTTACCTCGAAAATAGGTTTTGTAAAGGCAGACAAGAGAAAATATGTTCAAAAGGTATTTTTAAAAAGGTATTTTTATTCATACTAACCTATTGTCCTTTGGATATTTGCCGTTTTTTGAAATAAAATATGTTTTATTGCATGGACAACCTAGCCTTGAAACCTCAAAATGGAGATTTTTCGTTCTTTTTTAAAGTGAATTTTGCTGAGAAAATATCGTAAAATATTGACTTTCAGATACTTATTAGAGCAAAGGCAAGCACTACAGCAATTCTCACTATGGCTTTGGTGCTGTACCGCTACCTTACAGGTCGAACAGAAACTCGACTTGCGAAGTTTTCAAAACTTTGTAAGTCTTCATTTTTCAACAGTTTAAACCTACAAAGTCTTGAAGACTTCGCAGGTTCAGTCTATTCTCGCCTAGCTTAGAAAGTAGCGATGATATAGATTTCCTTATGGGGAATTGCTGCAAACCCTATTTGTAATTATCGCACGATATAGGGAAATCCTAGGCTTTTTCTGATATAAAAGACGTTAGAAACCTTTGTTAATGCTTGCTTTTTTTTGCGACCCATCACTTCCCAAAGCAGCCGTTTTTAAAAGCGTAAAAAAACCGTATCAACTGCTAGCTTTTTTACTTTCAACGATAGAACCCAACGCTCTACGTAATGGGATTTTTATATCATTCACTTTTTTAGTTATATATTTTACTTTTTTTAATGTTTTTGCTCTTTTATTTGGTTTTTACATAGTAACTGCTTTTGTTCGCTGACGGATTTTTTTATTTATTATATATTTTGTATCTCGATTTTGGTTTATCTCTTAGATTTTATACTAATTTATCAACGCCGTTTTATTCTATGAAATCCATTATCATCCCAAAGAGATTTGCTAAAAATATTATTATAAATGCTCTAGCCAATATATTAAAACCTAGTAATTTTCGGCTTGAAAAATCTCGATGCTTAAAAAACCAAATAATTGAGATTATCAGTAATGCTAAACAACCTAAAATTGCTATTCTTAAAATATCATTTCCTCCAGGCCATGCTAGTATCTTGTATATAAATCCTGCAAATGGTGGTAATAGAAAGAAAATTACTGCGACTTCTGTAAATACTATATCTTTAAATCTGTATTCATCAGTTTTAAAGATATACCAACCGAATATTACATAAACACCTACTGTAATCGCAATTGAGTAGAGAAAAATATCCGTCATTCCGATAAATAGGCTTATTATTCCAATTAAAATTGGTGTTATTTCAAGAAGAATACTTCCATACAGTTTTATATTTTTCATTTATATATGTTTTTACGCTAGGTTTGAATTATTTATCCATTGTCGTAAGGACTTAGAAAATCTCATTGACATTGGTGTTTGATTTTTTTCAAGTTTTAATGCAATCTCATCAAAGGTGATTATCTTTTTACCTTTATCTGCATCTGTTTTTTTGGGTTGAATATAAATAATCTCAATTTTCCCATTTTTACTTATGTTCTCCCAAGTACCTTCTTTTTCTTTCAACCAATTTATTTCTTCAAACTCTTTCAGCAGTCGATAATATTTATTCTTACTATTAGTCGCTTTAAAAATCTGAATTAAACCGTTAAGCAATTCCGATATATTCACTTCTGCTGATTTCTCTAGATATTCATCTTGTTTTTTTCTCCTAGAGTAATTATCAGTTTTTAACTCTATTAGATAGACTTTTTCAGTTGCTACTACCAAATAATCAATTTTAAAAGACCGATTTATTGGTGTTTTTGGGTAAATTGTTCCAATTCTTACAGGAAATTCTGGAATTATCTTTAAAATCGATTGTTTTCCTAATTCATCTTCTAATACCTGAGGAAGATATAAAGCAAAGTAAATATCTGCTCTTCTTTCTAGTTGATATGCTGGAAATAATCTCCATCTATCCAGAAGGTTAAACAACTCATCTATTTCATTATTTTTCACGTCTCAATCATTTGACATTATACGAAATTAATCCTTTTGAGTTTTATGCTATTTATTTTTGTTCTGGCAGCGAATGGACGTTCAACAACGCCGTGCAAGGCTTTCGCCGAAGCATGGACGATGTTAGAATTGTTCGATACTGCCAAATGTAAATTCAAAATTCTAGCGCATAGCAGATTTTGGGTTTCATGGTTCCGACCTCTGGCGGAATGGTGGTGTCGAACGTCCCGCAACAACTGACGGCAAAGCGTTTAGCGAAGCTGGACGATGTTCATTTGTTGGTGGCAGGTATCTGATTTATTTTTTTGTTCAATCAATACTTTTAATTCTTCTTGTGGGAAAGAACTGTTTTATACTTACTTGCAAAGATTTGTTCATTACTTTTCGGTAATGTGTATTTTATAACAGCTTCATCTTATTTTGACAAAGGATTATTCCTATCGTCTTATTCTCTTCATCCATCTTGATTTCTCTGTCATAATAATTTACATACATTTGCATTTGTCCAATATCTTGATGTTTTAATTCTCCTATTTTCAAATCAATTAATACAAAACTTCTCAATATTCGATTATAGAATACTAAATCAATTCTAAAGTGTTTGTCATCAAATGAAATTCTTTTTTGTCTTGCTACAAATGTAAATCCATTACCTAACTCTAATAGAAAATGTTCTAATTTGTTAATTAACTCTTCTTCCAGTTCATTTTCGAATAGCTGTATTGTTCTGGCAACCCAAGAAACTCTAATATATAAGGGTCTTTTATCGCATCTTTTGGTTTTTCTATGATTAAGCCTTTCTTTGAAAGTTCTTCAACTTTCTGTTTATCTAAACTCAAAACCAAGCGAGTATATAAAGCTGAGTTATATTGTCTTTTTAGTTCTGTAACACTCCATTTATTTTTAGTTGCCTCAATTTCATAGAACTGCCTTTCTAATTTATTTTCTATTCTAATCAAGGTCAAATAATGAGACCAACTCAAGGCAAAGTTAGGTTGAAATATTTCTTCATTTTTATTTTGAGTGCTATTTCCTATTCGTCTTGGCTCATCAGATTTAACAGACGATGTCTGTTGTTTTCGATAAGTAAGATAAAAATTTCGCATCTGTTGTAAATTGGTAACTGAAAATCCTTTACCAAATTCATTCGTTAGAGCTTTAGAAAGTCCTTTTAATAGATTTTTCCCATATTTTGCACGGTCATTTCCATCTTGTTCTTCTTCTACTATTATTCTCCCTATTTCAAAATATGTAGAAACCATCGCTGAATTTACAGCTCTTACAATATTACTTTTAGCGTTTTGAAGTAAATCTATTATCTGAGAATAAAACTCAGTATTTGTTGGCTGATTTGACATTATTGTCTTTTTGAACCTTATTAATATTGTTTCGTTAATCAATTTCTTTAATTTGTTGATTTACTCAAAGTTAAGGATTATCATCCAAAGTTTACCTTTATGCATTTATAATTCTACTTGCATCCAACGTCCCGCAACAACGACGGCGAAGCGTTTAGCAAAGCTGGACATTGTTCATTAGTTTTGCAAAGTACAAAAATAATCATCTTAAAAGACAGATTATATATAACTTACAAGTGTAAAAAATGGAAGATAAGGAATAACAAAATATAAAGTACTTCGGATCAGCGAACCTTCGACGATGTACAGACAAGCATACTTTCAGTATGCGTGTAAACTAAAATGCAGTCTAGGTCTGGTCCTTTTGTATCTCAAAAAAAACAAAAGCAAAAAAGATACAAACGAAGTGCTTTATCCACTAATCATCACCTCTGATAGTAACTGAGGAAGTCCGTGTTTTAACAATAACATTGAAAAATATCGAACTATCCTATTAATGAGCTTGAGACCGATTAGTCTTTTTTTCGTCACTCCATTATCTCCATCATTATTCATTGTATAAATGTAATAAAATGATGAAAACAATTCAAACGAGCGATGATTTTTCTTCTCCATTAGCCTCTAAACCGCTGGAAAAACAAGAGGAAAAACCACTGGAACAACTGGAAAGGAAACGCTTTGAAACCTTTGTTGGCATCGATGTTTCGAAAGCGAGCTTAGATATTTGTGTCATCATTTTAGGTGCTGTTCGAGCAAGCTTTAAGGTGGAAAATAAGCCCCGTCAATACCAGATTATTATCACCAAATTGCAAAGCATTCAAGGCGTAAAACTGGAAAATGTCGTCTTCTGTTTAGAAAATACGGGCATCTATCACCAGCCATTTGTCCAATATTTTGTCCAATATTTTGTCCATCGACAATGTGCCGTTTGGGTAGAAAATGCCTATCAGATTAAGCATTCTATGGGGCTGCGCAGAAGCAAAACCGACAAAGCGGATGCCAAAGTTATCGCTATGTATGCCGCTCGCCGTTCGAAAGTACGGAGGATTGAGGGCTTATTATACCAAAAAGGTAGAAGAGGGCAAACCCAAAATGCTGGTACTCAATGCCGTCAAAAACAAACTACTACACCGAATATTTGCGGTTGTTAAATCTGGCGAGCCTTATGATAAATTTCATGAATGGCAACGGAATTGATGAAACAAACTAATCGCTTTTAACATAAAAAATAGCGAATGGAGTGATGCGATGGGATACTATTTTATTTCTGTTTTCTTTTTCTTTTTTTGAAAATCGTTTTTTTATGCTTTTGAAAACGGCTCTTCAAAAAAGAAGAGAGCCGTTTTTAAAAGCGTAAAAAAACCGTATCAACCGCTAGCTTTTTTACTTTCAACGATAGAACCCAACGCTCTACGTAATGGGATTTTTATATCATTCACTTTTTTAGTTATATATTTTACTTTTTTTAATGTTTTTTGCTCTTTTATTTGGTTTTTACATAGTAACTGCATTTGTTGGCAGCAGGTTTTTTATCTCAGAATTGAATTAATTTATTGAAAAAATAATGCTGTTTGTCTTAACAATTCTAAGTCAGGTTCTGAAACTCCATCTGGGTCAAAGTGCATTACATCATTTCTTATCTTTCTTACATCATCTAATTGCTTGATAAACATTACTCTATCAATATTTATTTTGAGTTTTTTAAAGTTATCTGGAACTTGAATTACTCTGATATATTCTCCAAAGGTTAGGTCAGAAAGCGTTTGAATTTTTCTTTCAGTATCATCAGGGTTAACTGCTTTTTGTAAATCTTCTAATTCAAACTTTTCGTCTAATAATATTCTTATATGATTTTCAATTTGCTCAATAATTAAAAACGGTTCTGCTAATGCAATGAATTGTTCCCCAATGTCTGTGGATGTAACAATGCCACTAATAGTATTATCAAGTTGTTTAACTAAGACAACTTCTTTTTCAAGTATAATCTTTACTGCGGAAAATAATGGGTCACTACTTTTTAGTACTGTAACATTCTCTTTACAATCCATTACTGTGTCACATATTTTTCCTAACGATAATGCCTTTCCTATTGAATGCCAACTTATAATTCCGACGGCTTCTCTTTTTCCCGATAATATCGGTAATTGTGAGAAACCATGACGAAACATTATAGTGGTAGCCTCTATAAGTTTAGTTTGCCGAGTAACTGAAATTAAACCGTCACTTAAACCTTCTTTTTTTAACTCTTCTAAATTAGCCGCTTTGAGTAAACTCAACCTTGGTGTTGGGTCTGTTTCTGTATCTTGTTGATGTCCTGCTCTTACTTTTGGTTTATTTTTTACGATTACTTCTCCCCATTTCCATGTTGCTTCAAATGGAGGTTCTGCCATTAATTCATATTTATTAAGCAATTTATTTATATCGCTATTAACCTTCCAACCTCTTCTTTTTACTCCTAAATATGCCATTGCTTCATTAGGTGTAGTTTTAAAGGATTTTTGTTTTTCTTTACATTCTGTAATTTCTCTTCAAAATTAGACATTGATTAAGTTTTATTAGGTTTATTTTAATTTGGATACTGCTTAATACTTTATAGTTTCGTCCACTGATGGAAACTTCCTGAAGGACATCCCGTATTTGATGGTCTTCCTTTAGATTTTACAAGTGTTCCACATTTTTTACATTGATAGTTATCATTTCCAATTATTCCTAAATCTGCCCACTGATGAAAACTTCCCGAAGGACATCCTGAATTAGATGGTTTACTCTTTCCTTGAATTAGAGTAGCACATTTTTTACATTGATAATTTTTCATTGATAATTTTTATTTATTATGTTAGTTTTATTTTCTTGTACTTGCTGCCAACGTCCCACAACAACGACGGGCGCAGCTTTTGCTGCGGCTGGAAGATGTTGTTTTTGTTGGTGGCAGGTTTTTTATTTAAATTTTCCATTTGTTGATATTATTTGTCCTTTTTCGCAACTGCAAAATTCTTTTTTTCTACCAATACTTTTTGTCTTTAGTACTTCCGTTATTTGTATTTGACATTGACCGTCTTTATTACTTAACCACATTCCATTTTTTAGACCATTGCTTATTCCTTTATTAATTTCAATTGTTTCTGTTACATCAAATAGAAAGCAATCATCTATTTCTTTTATATCAGAAGTTGTTAATTCAGTTGTTGTAATTTCTGCAACTATTTCAGTGTCCAATAAATATTTATTCCAACTAGGCGATAAAAACGCTACATCACTTACTGTTTTTTCATTGTTCTTTGAGTTCTCTTTGTTTAAATTTTTATTCTGTAAATAGTCAAAACCAAGAAACCCTAAACTTCCCTGTTTTTCTGCTTCTGTTAATACTTCTTTATTAGAAGAATTTAGTATTTTAATAAAATTGTAGATAGAACTACAAAGTCCGTATTCATTCTTAAATAACCAAACATTATCATTCTCTAAAGCAATAATATATGATTTTTTGAATGGATAAGGCAATTTTTCTGGATTATAGATTGTATCATTAATTTCTTTCGTTTCAACTTGTGAAAGAAGTATCTCTTTATTAGTCATATTTTCCAATTCCTTGTCTGAAATATACGCTGATTTTGGCAGCAAGGAGTTTATTATTAAAACATCTGTTTTTAGTTTTAATATCCCGTCGATAATTTGAAAAGTACCTCTTATTTCTTTTCTCTCAAAATTAAATGATGTACAAGCATCAAAAGAATATTCTGCTTTAAAAGAGTAATTTGAATTTAATGTTATAAAAATTCCTTCGTTAAATCCTGTTGCTTCGTATTCTCCAAAAATATTCTTAGGAATTTCATTTTTTCCTATTAATGTCAAAGTTACAATTAGTAAAATCAATTGCTTCATAAGGGTTTATATTTTATTATTACTTGCCACCAACGTCCCGCAACAACGACTGGACACGGCTTTTGCCGTGGCTGGACGATGTTCATTAGTTTTGTAAAGTACAAAAATAATCATCTTAAAAGACAGATTATATATAACTTACAAGTGTAAAAATGGAGGATAAGGAATAACAAAATATAAAGTACTTCGGATCAGCGAACCTTCGACGATGTACAGACAAGCATACTTTCAGTATGCGTGTAAACTAAAATGCAGTCTAGGTCTGGTCCTTTTGTATCTCAAAAAAAAACAAAAGCAAAAAAGATACAAACGAAGTGCTTTATCCACTAATCATCACCTCTGATAGTAACTGAGGAAGTCCGTGTTTTAGCAATAACATTGAAAAACATCGAACTATCCTATTAATGAGCTTGAGACCGATTAGTCTTTTTTCGTCACTCCATTATCTCCATCATTATTCATTGTATAAATGTAATAAAATTATGAAAACAATTCAAACGAGCGATGATTTTTCTTCTCCATTAGCCTCTAAACCACTGGAAAAATTGGTAAAAAAACCACTGGAACAAGCTACGAAAAAACGCTTTGAAACCTTTGTTGGCATCGATGTTTCGAAGGCGACATTAGATATTTGTGTCATCATTTTAGGTGCTGTTCGAGCAAGCTTTAAGGTGGAAAATAAGCCCAGTCAATACCAGATTATTATCACCAAATTGCAAAGCATTCAAGGCGTAAAACTGGAAAATGTCGTCTTCTGTTTAGAAAATACGGGCATCTATCACCAGCCATTTGTCCAATATTTTGTCCATCGACAATGTGCCGTTTGGGTAGAAAATGCCTATCAGATTAAGCATTCTATGGGGCTGCGCAGAAGCAAAACCGACAAAGCGGATGCCAAAGTTATCGCTATGTATGCCGCTCGCCACAAGGATAATTTTAGACCTGCTACCTTGCTTTCAAAGGAAATAAAAGGAATTGATGTGGTCTTAAAAATGAGGGATAAGCTACTGAATATCAAAAAGATGATAGAGGTCGAAATCCAAGAAATTGAACTCATGGGCATGACCGACCAAGTGACGTTGATGTCTGCCATGAGCCAAGAAAGCTTAGCTGGTATCGAGGCAGATTTGGAGCGATGCGAAGCAAAACTAGATGAGATTATCCAGTCTGACCCCAAATTGCAGCAATTGTATCGATTAGTAACATCCGTCGAGGGCGTGGGCAAAATAGTTGGCTTACATTTGTTGGTGGCCACAGACCGATTTACAAGGTATAAAAATGCAAGAAAATTTGCTTGCCAAATAGGCATCGCCCCATTTCAGCAGCAGTCTGGCACGAGCTTGCATCGTCCAGCAAGGGTGTCTTATTTTGGAGACAAAAACATCAAAAAGATGCTCTATTTTTCAGCGATGACCGCCGTTCGAAAGTACGGAGGATTGAGGGCTTATTATACCAAAAAGGTAGAAGAGGGCAAACCCAAAATGCTGGTACTCAATGCCGTCAAAAACAAACTACTGCACCGAATATTTGCGGTTGTTAAATCTGGCGAGCCTTATGATAAATTTCATGAATGGCAACAAAATTGATGAAACAAACTAATCGCTTTTAACATAAAAAATAGCGAATGGAGTGATGCGATGAGATACTATTTTATTTCTGTTTTCTTTTTCTTTTTTTGAAAATCGTTTTTTTATGCTTTTGAAAACGGCTCTTCAAAAAAGAAGAGAGCCGTTTTTAAAAGCGTAAAAAAACCGTATCAACCTCTAGCTTTTTTACTTTCAACGATAGAACCCAACGCTCTACGTAATGGGATTTTTATATCACTCACTTTTTTAGTTATATATTTTACTTTTTTTAATGTTTTTGGCTCTTTTATTTGGTTTTTACATAGTAACTGCATTTGTTGGGTGTTGTTCTATTTTTTCCTATATTTTTCTCCTCGAAGCATTCGTTGAAGAGTTTCCTCTATAAATTTATCAAGACTGGCGTTTTCTAATTTTTTTACTTCGTGATTTATCTTGTAAAAATATTTTTTATTGAAGTACTCGAATGGTGTTTCAATAGAATTAAGAGCAAATCTATCACTCTTAAATCTAACCAAATCCACCATCATTTGATATAAAGCATTTACGATTGTAAAACGAGAAGTCGTTGTTATTATATTTTCCTTATTGACCTTATTTGTTAAATCAGTTGAATAGATTGTTGAATTATCTTTAAAAGCACGAAGCCATTCTCCGTGTTGCACTTTATTTCTCAATGTAAAGTTAGGTGTGAGTTGCTGTGTTATTATTCTTTTTAATGATAAATAGCTATCAACTAATTCATCGCCTAAATTTCTACGTTCTCTTTTTATATTTACTGTTTCACATAACTCATCATTGATAGGAACTAAATCAAATGCGATAGAAAATGCAATTTTTAATGTCTTATACCATCTTTGGTCTAATGCACCTAAATTTAATAAATAGTTTCTTTGATTATTTGAAAATGCTTTATCCTCATATAGCAATCTTTTTAAACTTTCTTCTGCCCATGAAACTTGGATGCCAGCTAAAATTCTTGAAAGTGCTTTTTCTAGTTTCAGTAATTCCTTTTTATTTGGATGTGTATTAGGTAAGGAATAAATGTATTCTGTTGAGTGTTTTTGCTTATAGAGTTCTTTGATTTGAAATCTTATATTCTTGAATGCAAGATTTAGTAAATCGATATTTTCATTGTGATATTCGTAATATTCTTTTACATCTGTTCTATTCATAATTTTTATTTTGTCCGTTCCCTATCGAAGTAATTAAAATCACTTCGGGAGGGAATCGAACCCAATTACAGACAACCAGTCCCCGTCTCAATCTCTCAATTGAAATTCTTTATAAATAAACTAAATTAATAGTGTAGGTATTTCATTTTTTGTTCTATTCTGTAAAAATAGCAAATTAGCTGATTAATAACAAAAAATGTTTGAATTGTTTATTTTTTATCATTAATAACACCCAACATAAACATATAAGCCCCTTCTAACCAAAAGGGGCATATATGTTCCTTGTGGAATCAACACTTTTCACTACCATTTTAAACGAATATGTAAAAAACGGTAAGACAGTTTATTGAATTTTATATATTTAGACCGTCAAACGGACTTTGAATTCCTTTTCTCATTTTGTTCGATATATGCAAATATACCTGCGTCATTTTAATGGAACTATGCCCAAGTAAATCCTGTACAACGTGTAATGGCACGCCATTATCTACGATATGCGTAGCAAAACTATGTCTTAGCCCGTGGAAAGTGACGTTCGGATTGACTTTAGCGTCCGTTTTAGCTTTCAAAAACACACGCTGTATGCTGGTTTCGCTATATTGACCGCCGCTTTGTCCTTCAATCTTAAAATTTTGAACATTGCCAAGTCTTTTTTCAATTCCACAAATCCTATCAAATTGTTTGCCCCTTTCGGCTAAAAAAGTTTAAATTTGCAGGACTTAGTAGTGGCAAAAACTAAACACATCATTTTTTACTACTACTTTACAATTTGCTTAAATAAATCCATTTTTTAAAACAACTAAAATAAAATTGTCGTTTGATTTCAAGGATTGAAAACATCGTCTTAGTGTTTCCAATCAATCTGCTACGGCAGATACTACAATCAAACTCTTAACAATCATTTAAGATGAAAGAAGACGACCCGTTGAGTTATGATAAGATATTATGCAAAGCAGGAGCGACAAATAGTCGAATTGGACGATTTGTATTCCGCTTGCTGGGTCAATATTTCACCTCCTTTTAGCCAAGAGGAGTTGGAATATCTGGCTCAGGAACTGGATATTCCATTAGACTTCCTCACCGACTCCCTCGACATTGATGAACGCTCTCGTTACGAACGAGAAGATGATTTGCGCCTCATTGTATTGAATACTCCGATACTCAATACGCTCGAAGGTGAAAATTCAGCGATTTACATCACCGCACCTATCGGTATTATTCTTACGCCTGACCATATCATTACGATTGCGGCGTTTGAAAATCCGATATTGCAGAAGTTTTTGATGAATAAAATCAGAAATTTTGAGCCATCTGACAAAGCCTTGTTTGTACTTCAAATTATGGAACAAAACGTTTTCCGCTTTTTGAATTGCCTAAAAGACTTAAACTTAAAACGCAATCTGCTAGAGCAAGAACTTTATGATTCTAGTAGGAATAAAGAGCTGCATCAGTTATTGAGTATCGAAAAAAGCCTGGTGTATTTCGTGACTTCTTTGAGTGCTAATGAGCTTTTGAAGATGAAAATGAAACGCACTGATTTTTTAACTATTCAAACCAATGAAGATAAAGCCGACCTTTTTGATGATATTATTGTAGATAATTCGCAAGCATTGGAAATGGCAAATATTTATACCAATATCCTAAGTGGCACGATGGATGCTTTTGCTTCTATCATTTCAAACAATTTGAATATTATCATGAAGCGACTCACGTCTATTACCATTATCTTAATGGTGCCGACCCTCGTTGCGAGTATGTTTGGAATGAATATCGTCAATGGTTTTGAAAAAGAACCAAATGCCTTTGGTGTTATCATTATTATTTCTATTATTATGGCGGTTTTACTAACACTAATCTTTAGGCGAAATAAATTATTCTAAATAACGCCCTAAGTTATCCACAGAATAAAAAAGGTTATCCACAGATGTTAGTATCATGTGGATAACTTTTTTAGTTATGATAATCAGCAACTTACATATTTTATCCACAAAATGTGGATAACTAAGGCTTTTAGGTTTAAAAATTTGGCTTATTTTAGTTGTCAGATTTAAAATTGACTTTTCACCTCGATTGTTGCCCAAAAATTAATAGACGACTAAGTAATCATACAACAAATTGCACTGCCTCAGCAGTAAAACAAGCAATTTTTACATCTAACAATTACGCAAAATCAACCACATAGTAGCAATTATTCTTTGAATAGTTGGATTAAAGATATGTGTGTGTTAAAAATCATTTTTATTAAAATATACATTTTTTTGTTTCAAAAAACTTTTTTTAAATGGCTAATGTAGAACCAATGTTGAAGGAAAATCCAGGGCGATTTGTCCTGTTTCCCATAGAGCATGACGAGATTTGGAAAATGTACAAAAAGGCTGAAGCCAGCTTTTGGACTACAGAAGAGATTGATTTAGCTCCCGACTTGATTGATTGGGCAAAATTGACGGACAACGAAAGACACTTTATTAAATACGTATTGGCATTTTTTGCTGCAAGTGATGGGATTGTAAATGAGAATCTAGTGCTGAATTTTATGCGAGAGGTACAATACCCCGAAGCGAGGTCCTTTTATGGTTTTCAGGTAGCAATTGAGAATATTCACGCTGAGACGTATAGTTTGCTCATTGATACTTATATAACAGACGATAAAGAGAAAAACTTCCTTTTCAATGCTATTGAGAATTTGGATTGTGTCAAGAAAAAAGCCGATTGGGCATTGCGTTGGATAGATGAAGCACCGACTTTTGCGCATCGCTTAATTGCTTTTGCCGCAGTAGAGGGCATTTTCTTTTCGGGTAGTTTTTGTTCCATTTTTTGGCTCAAAAAGCGTGGCTTAATGCCTGGCTTGTCATTCTCGAACGAGCTAATCAGTCGAGATGAAGGCTTGCACTGCGATTTCGCTTGTTTGCTGTATTCAATGCTCGAAAATCAGCTTCCAAAACAAGAAGTGACCGATATTATCACCGAAGCGGTCATGTTTGAAAAAGAGTTTGTAACCGATGCTTTGCCTGTTTCTCTTATCGGGATGAATGCCGAAATGATGTGCGAGTACATCGAATGTGTAGCTGATAGGTTGTTAAATTCTTTGGGATGCGACAAAGTATATGGCACTGGAAACCCATTCCCATGGATGGAAATGATTTCATTGCAAGGCAAAACGAACTTCTTCGAGAAGCGAGTAGGCGATTATGCCAAAGCTGGCGTAATGTCAGAGCGCAAAGACCAAGTATTTTCGTTGGATGAGGATTTTTAAAGAAAATGGTAGAAAGATTGACGAGAGAAAACTAGCGAACAAAAATTGTGTTGTTTTCTCTCATCAATCAATTTCTATATACATAAAATTTTAAACCTACGGCTAATAGTTATGAAGAAAATTTTAAGAACCGTCAGCCGTCAACCGTAAGAAAGATGAAAGTAATAAAAAGAAGCGGTAAACCAGAAAACGTCAGTTTTGATAAAATTACCGCAAGAATCAAGAAATTATGTTACGAGTTAGACCCTCGTTACATTGATTATATAGAAATCTGTAAAAAGGTCATTCAAGGACTATACGATGGCGTTACGACGCAAGAATTGGACACTTTAGCTGCCGAAACTGCCGCTTCTATGCTACTCCTAATCACCCCGATTATGCGGTATTAGCTGCTCGAATTGCCGTTTCTAATTTGCACAAAAGTACTTCCAAATCCTTTTTCGCAAACCGTAAAAGGCTTATATGAATATATCGACCCAAAATCAAATCAAAAAGCGGGTTTGATTTCAGATTTTTATTATAAAATCATACAAAAAAACAAGGCAAGGTTAAACTCTGCTATTGTATATGATAGAGATTTTAACTTTGATTATTTCGGATTTAAAACCTTGGAACGTTCTTATTTGCTTCGCATGAACGGCCAAGTCGTCGAGCGTCCGCAGCACATGATAATGCGTGCTGCTATTGGTATTCATGGCGAAGATATAGATGCAGCAGTAGAAACGTACAATTATATTTCTGAAAAATGGTTCGTTCACGCTACTCCTACCCTATTCAATGCTTGTACGCCTAAGCCGCAATTGTCGAGTTGTTTCTTGCTCACTATGACGGAAGATTCTATTCCGGGTATTTTCGAGACGCTTTCTCGATGCGCTAAGATTTCGCAATCGGCTGGCGGTATCGGTTTGAGCATTCACAATATTCGTGCAAAAGGTAGCTACATCAAAGGAACTGGCGGCACTTCAAACGGCATTGTGCCGATGCTGCGAGTATATAATGACACGGCTCGCTACGTGGATCAAGGCGGAGGTAAGCGCAAGGGTGCGTTTGCGGTTTATATAGAACCGTGGCACGCTGATATTTTTGAGTTTTTGGATTTGAAGAAAAACCACGGTAAGGAAGAGCAACGTGCGAGAGACTTGTTCTACGCCATGTGGATTCCAGACTTATTTATGCAGCGTGTAAAAGATGGCGGCGATTGGTCATTGTTCTGCCCGAACGAATGCCCGAATTTGCATGACACTTATGGTGGCGAATTTGAAGCATTATACCATAAATATGAGCGAGAAGGTAAAGCGAGAAAGACGATTAAGGCGCAAGATGTTTGGTTTAAAATTTTAGAATCTCAAACGGAAACGGGTACCCCTTATATGTTGTATAAAGATGCTTGCAACAAAAAATCAAACCAAAAGAACTTAGGTACAATTCGCTCTTCTAACCTTTGTACGGAGATTGTGGAATATACTTCTCAAGATGAAGTAGCGGTTTGTAACTTGGCTTCTATTGCCTTATCCAAATTTGTAACCGAAGACAAAAAGTTCGATTTCAAGAAGTTATACGAAGTATCGAGGGTAGTAACTCGCAATTTGAATAAAATCGTGGATGTCAATTACTACCCGATTCAAGAAGCGAACAATTCCAATATGCGTCACCGTCCGATTGGCATTGGCGTACAGGGTTTGGCAGATGCGTTTATTCAAATGCGTTTTCCATTTGATGGCCCAGAAGCTCGTCAATTGAATAAGGATATTTTTGAGACCATTTACTTTGGCGCAATGACCGAGTCCGTGGAATTGGCTAAAAAGGAAGGTGCATATTCTACTTTCGAGGGTTCTCCTTTGAGCAAAGGTGAATTTCAGTTTGATATGTGGGGCGTTCGCCCATCTGACCGTTGGGATTGGGAAACGTTGAGAGCCGAAGTTGTAAAAAATGGCGCAAGAAATTCTTTACTGCTTGCTCCTATGCCAACCGCTTCTACTTCTCAAATCTTAGGCAATAACGAATGTTTTGAACCATATACTTCTAATATTTACACGCGTCGTACCCTTTCGGGCGAATACGTAGTGGTGAATAAGCACTTGCTCAAAGATTTGATTGGCTTAGGCTTGTGGGATGAAGAAATGAAAGAACATTTGATAGCTGCCAATGGTTCTATTCAACACATTGAAGGTATTCCAAAGGAATTGAAAGCATTGTATAAAACGACGTGGGAAATTTCGCAACGAGTGATTATTGATATGGCGGCTGACCGTGGCGCATTTATCTGTCAGAGCCAAAGCATGAACTTGTTTATGGAAAATCCAAACTTCGGCAAATTGAGTTCGATGCACTTCTACGCTTGGCAAAAAGGCTTGAAAACAGGAATGTATTACTTACGCTCGAAGGCTGCAGCTGAACCTATCAAGTTTACTTTGAGTGCCAAACACCAACGTAAATTTGAAACTGCCGAAGTTCAAAAAAACGTAGAAACCGTTAGTCAGAAACAAAAATTTAGTAATAATACCATTACCGTTGTCAAAGAGCAAGACACGGATGTTATCGAAGGGCAGGCTTGCAATATAGATGACCCTGATTGCTTGATGTGCGGTGCATAGTTCAGTGAGCAGTTCGCAGATTGTAGTATTCAGTACCAACTGCTTACTAAAAATTTTAGCTGTTTAATTGATAGACTTGGCAACTTCTCTAACTGGGGGTTGCCTTTTTTTTATACTACTTCTATATTTTTTATGCAAACATTTGAAACCATACAACTTAAATAAGGAATTAAAAACCACACCGCAATTCTCACTATGGCGTTATCCATTGCCCCGCATCTTTAGTGCGGGGTTATATTACAAAATGTGCAAATGTTGGGTTAAAACCCAAAAACTTGTCAATTTTTTCAATCCCCACACTGAAGATGTGGGGCTATTGATTTTCCATAATGAGATTTGCTGTATTTAGACGATAAAAAATTATAAATTGCTGATTAACAAGCCAATGGGTCATAATCCATTGGAAATAATTTTGTCTAACTACTTACCAAAATAAAAACTATATGAATCGTGTGTTTTAATTTTTGAAAATCGTATGCTTTTTTTATAATTTTCAAACAAAAAGGTACAGCTTTGAGCAAGTCAAAAATCTGTACCTTTTTTTTAAAAAATAACACCAAATCCTATTTCAAAAAGCGATAAGTGAATTTTAATAAGAAAATATTATGCGCTGTATTTTCAAATAAATTACTAAACATATCTTGCATAATAGGCTGCTCCAAAGGATTCATCATGCCTTCGTAGAAAGTATTGCCTTGCGTCCAAACCACAAATAAGGTAGAACCCGGAGTATATTCCCAACGATACACCAAATTGGAGCGAAACTGAACAAAGTCAAAATTTGGATTGCCAAATGTAAAATCAACCGCCCCGTCTCTGTTTTCATCTACTCTATATTCAAAATTCTCTTCATCAAAAGTGATTTGCTCATCATCATAGCGTTGGAATCTATCCGCAAATTCTTCTGCATTTGCATCTGTGATGTATTTGAAATCCGAATAATCGCCTCTCGAAATAAATGGCGCACCATAATATTGAATAGACATATTCGGGCGTATCGTGTAATTAGCTCTGATGGACAAGCCGAACGTTTGTTGATTAATATGACCGTTTATATATCTAATCTCGTCGCCTAGTTCTACATTCGTCACATATTGCAATTCTCTTTTGCTCGCATTAAAATTCGGTCCAATCGAAATATTGAGCGTTCGAGTAGGCTGAATAGTCACGCCCACATCAAAACCCGTTGAGCGAGATGATTTCTCTGCTCCCCAAAAATTCCAACCATTCAAAAAACCCTGTATTTTCTTGCGCTCATCGGTGTAAATATACCACCAATGATTGATTCCTTTCGGAGAGCGCAACGATGGGCCGCCACGCAATGCACGGGTATCTATATCGTGGTGTTGATAAAATGAACCCGTACCACCGCCCCAGAAGTTTTTCAAATTGGCGTGCGCATTCACATTAAATCCCTGATGCGTATTGCGTCCGCTATAATCCCAGAAAAACCAATGATTGTAATTTACCCTCCAGCTATTCAGGTATTTAGAAGGCTTGATATTGTTGTAGCCCGTCCAAAGGTAATGAGACATATAATCCGCTTCACGCAAAAATCCAACATCATTCAAAGCCAATCCTGGCGAACGCCATGTAAAACCGCCATCGAATTTGAGGTTGCCGCCTACTTTTCCGAGGCGCAAAGTGCCGCCCGTGCCTGTCAATGAAGTAGCTTCGTCATTAATACTCAAATGACTAGCATCTCTGCGTTGAAAATTATGAATAAAGTCTGTTTGCGTGTTGAGAATTGCTTCTTTCGTACCCGCCACTTGGCTCACAATCGCATTTCCGCTCACGTACCACGATTGATTATTCCAACGGTGCATAAAGTCAATTGCGCCTGTGTAAGCCGATTTGTGCATAAAATCAGCCATATATGAATCTTCTAAATTTCGATTCGTAGCCGTCATAATACCGCCTATATAGCTATTTCCACCTTTAAAATCTTGCTGAACTCTTCCCACAAAGTAGCTGGTAAGCGGCTCTACCATCACTTCTCTACTGTTAATATTATCCGTAATTTGTGCCACTTCTCGTTGCGTGATGCTTTCCAAAATCCCAATTGATGTACCTCTTTTGGTTTTTCCACTCACTTTTGCAGCACCCAAAATGGAAGTATTAGAAGGCATATCTACATACTCTGCATCTGCCAAATCATTAGGGTAGCCATTTGGCGAGCTACCTATTCTTCGAGAATAGAATACATTATCGGAGCTAAATGCGCCTCCTGCCTCGGCTTGTGTTACGCTGAAATTGAAGATATTTCGGTTTTCAATAAAGAATGGGCGACGCTCCGAAAAGAAAACTTGATAACCATCCAAGTTCAAATTGGAAGGGTCTGCTTCTACTTGACCAAAATCTGGATTAATCGTCAAGTCGAGTGTAATATCGCTCGTCAGTCCTATTTTAGCATCCAAACCAACGTTTACATTTGCGTCTTTTCCCGTTGCATAAGGGTTGCCGTCTTGTTTTTCAAAAGTCTCCGCCTTCGTTACTATGTATGGTTGTACTTCTACTTGCTTTTGTGGCTTGATGTCTGTTATTCCTTCGAGTATTCCAAAATTACTGACCCATCCTGCGTCATTTCTACCTATAAACTTCCAATTCGAGCGTTCTTGATGGCGGAAATCATAGCGAGTAAATTGCAGCCCCCATTTATGAACTTCTTTTTTTCCGTATCGCAATTGGCTCAAAGGAATTTTCATTTCAGCCGTCCAACCTTCTTCGTCAATATTCACTTTGCCATACCAAATTGGATTCCAGTTAGAATCCCAATTGTTTCCATTGTCCGTTATAAATTCATCTCCAATAACGCCAGCCGCATTGATGGTAAATGAAAACGCAGAACGTTTGTCATTATAACTATCAATATTGACTTCTATCCAGTCGCCATCGAATCTATCACGGCGAGTAAGGCGACGGACTATTTTGTCGGGTTCTTTATCGTGGCAACGAAAAGCCAAATAGATAAATTTATCATCATATAAAATCTTAAATGATGTTTGATTGACAGGCTGTGAGCCTTCATCGGGCGCACGCTCAATGAATCCCGTGCTGAAAGGAACAGTATTCCAAACATCATCATTGATAAGTCCATCAATATCAGGTGGTGTCAGTTCAATTTTTTTGGTTTGATAAGTTCTTTGTTTCCGCAAAGAGTCTGGTGGATTGCTTGCAAAAGCTGTAACAGAAATGCCTAGAATAAGCGTCAGCGATAATATTAAGTTTTTCATACAATTAGTTGAGCAGAGGATGATAAGAATAATTAGTTGCAATTATCTAATATCAAATAGGTTTAAAATTGGTTTTAATGTCTTTTTATAAAGTAACTATGGCAGAAGTAAGTCCAAATATTTGTTTTAACGTTTCGTTAAGTTTTGGCGTTTTTCTTCTTTCAAAAACCTTAGTATTACTTCTACAGACAACAAGATGCAAGAAAAGCTGCATTAATGCTACTAATTAATTAGGAGTTTCGACGAGATGCCTCTTTACGAATATCATCGTAGCCTAAAAGTAGATATTCAGTGATTGTTGGATTGTTGGATTGTTGTGATTGTTGGATTGTTGTGATTGTTGTGATTGTTGTGATTGTTGTGATTGTTGTGATTGTTGGATTGTTGGATTGCGGTCATCGTTACGACAGGGAATGTTCACAGAACGGTGTCTAACACAAATAGCCATTCTCACTATGGCGTTATCCATTGCCCCGCATCTTTAGTGCGGGGTTATATTACAAAAGTTAAAATCGGGTTTAACCCCAAAATGTGCAAATGTTGGGTTAAAACCCAAAAACTTGTCAATTTTTTCAATCCCCACACTGAAGATATCGGGCTATTGATTTTCCATAATGAGATTTGCTGCCTCAACAATCCAACAATCCAGCAATCACAGCAATCCAGCAATCACAACAATCCAACAATCCAACAATCTCAACATTTTCATTTCAAAAATAACTGCTCAAAAATAGCCATCACTCGTTCGGCACTGTTGCCATTTCCATAAGGATTTTCAAAATTATTGAGCGTTATTTGCGTTGCTTTTTGATAGCCTTCTACGATAGATTTTGCATTATTCTCTACGTTTATGACGTTTTTTCCTGCGTGTCGCCCTTCTTGACGAGTGCCAACATTTAGTACCAATTTATGAAATGCTCCTGCTTCAATAATGCCACTTGAAGTATTCCCCAACATCATCAAACATTGACTCATCGCTGTTAAATAACCTCTTTGCCCCAAGTTTTCGTGGCATTTCATCAGTTTTGGATGTTTTTTTTCAAAATCTAAAAATGCTTTTCTTATCACACTACCCTGTGTGTCTGCATTCGGAAGCGTGCAAAGCACTGGAATTTGAAGGATTTCAATGGCTTTTAAAAATTCTTTGATAAAAATATCATTTCTTAAATCGACCGTTTCTGGGTGGTAAGTAGTCAAAAAATAAGGTTGTGAAATATCAAAATCAAATTGCTCCTGAAATTCTTCACGACTCATTAAATTCACGTTTTTAGCCGCATCAATCCCCATTGCGCCCACGTTATAGACGTTTTTTGTGCTTTGAGAAATTTGCGTTGCTACCTCAAAGTGTTTTTCGTGAGATGTAAAATGATAATCCGAAATAGCTGTAAGTGCATGACGAAATTTATTATCAACAGCTCCGATAGTGGTTTCGCCACCATGAAAATGAATCAAAGGAATATTGAAAGGCAATACCGAAGCGGCTGCGCCAAACATCTCAAATCTATCACCCAAAACGGCAATAGCGGCGAGTTCTGTTTTGTATTTTTTCCAGATACTGGCGTATTGAAGCGAGGTCAATGCCATAGATTGAGCGATTCCAGTAGGTGTATCGTCGTTGGTGAGGCTCACTAATTTTTCAGCAACTTGGAGTTTATAATGGTTTTCAAGTATTTTATACGACATTCCAAAATGCGGCGACGTGTGCATACCACCCGCAAAAATCAAATAATCGAAATCGGGATGTTGCTCAATCAGGCGAATCAGTGGCAAAAAGATACCAAAGTCGGCACGGGAAGTCGTTATAAAACCTATTTTTTTCATCTGTTGCTTTTAGTAGAAGGGCCAGTGAATGTATAAATGTTTGATTAATAGTTTAGGTTTTGGCTTGATTAATACGCTTTATTTCAAAAAAGCCCTTACCCACCCCGTTAGCTTTTTGTATTGCCAATAAATTTTATATTTAAAAACTAGAATCGGATTATTTTTCACTTCTTTCGGAATATCATAATGATGTTTTTGCAATTGAGATTTTACGGCATGAGTTGCTAAAATCACTTCTTCGCTTCCCATTTTGGATTTCCAACGGGCAACGCCTTTAGGGTCAAAGAGTTTTTTAATATCGCCAAAAGAAGAATTATCGTTGTAAATTCCATCGTGACTTTTGCTCTTTAGCTTCTGATTTTCAAGGGTTTGTATAGAAATATTCAGAAATGCAGAAATATTTTCGAGCGTTGTATCTTTATCCAACATCAAATCTTCGTACTTCAAAAGCATAAAATTTGGATGCGTTTCAAACTGTTCGGCGTACATCAAATTTTCTTGCCAGCGTTTGAGAAACGGAAAGGGTTTGTAGTGCGCAAAGCGATTTTTAGACGAAATCAAAACATCTCGTGGGTCACGAATCATATAAATTATCTTACAATTCGCTTCGAGCAATGCTTTGAGGTATTGAGTTTCTTCAGTTTTTTTCAACCCTACGAGTTGAGCGTTCGGCGTGCCGTCCAGCGGTGCGAGTGCTTCAAGGCTTTTCATAAAAAAATCATCCCATGAATTGACGGTTTCTCTAGTCAGATATTCCGAAAAATCAAAACCCAAAATACTACCTTCTGCCGCCAAATTACTAAATAAGATATTTTTAGCCCTTTCGCCCAAAGGTGCTTTGGTGTCTTTGATGCCGAGTTTCATCCCAATCTCAAAAGGCGTTCTCAAAAAATCTGCATATACAACGGCATTCGGTTGAGAGTTCAAAAAATTACACAAAAACGTTGTTCCCGAACGCATCTGCCCCGTTACTAATACTTTTACTGACATGGTTTTGATTGCTTTTCGGTTTGTATTTTACGTTTACTAATTAGCGTCAAAGTACGTTCTTTCATATTGATAATCAGCAATTTAAACATCAAGGTTCTTTGGCAATTTTTGCCAACCTGTCCAATGGTGGCTTGCCCCATTGCCCTAAATTTACTCAAAAGCAATGGAGCAAGCCACCATTGGGCGAATAAACCTATCTTTCTGGCAAAAATTGTTAGAGAACCACTAAAGTTTAAAAATTTAGAACCATTAGAATAATTTAGTAAACAGAAAACCTCTTAACCATTTAATTATTATTATAAATCTCTGACTTCAATTGCACAATTTTATCGTGATTAGTTTCAAAGTAATCGTCTATTTTTTTAACAAAATCCTTCGACAAACTCGCCTGAACTCGGTGTGCATGAATATCTAAAAGCTCTGGTTTTTCTTTTAAAATCTGAACAACTTCTTCGTAAGATGGGCAATAAACCGAAGGAAAATGCGAATAAATCGCTGATATAAATTGATAATCTTCGATATAATCAGATGTGATTCTTACATTCGGCAATTCAAAACCATCTGTAACTTCTATTTTTTTGACATCAAATATATTTGGTCGATTTATCAATACGCCCCAAATTTCGGTATCAACTACCTTTTTGACTTTACAAATCACCTCTAATGCTTTGGTATTCAGCCCATAAGCCGCACAGCCTAAGGGCAAACCATCCAAATACACAAAATCGTGTCGTCCTTCTCGAAGCGCATTTGCTACCAAATTCGCATGGCGAATCGAAAACAAAGGATTTTCGCCCGTGATATTCACCACATAATCGAAGCCAAAAAATTGAGCGGCATCGTGCAAACGTTGCAAAACATCCTCTTCGCTTCCCAAAAAGTAGTA
Source organism: uncultured Saprospiraceae bacterium (assembly GCA_942492005.1). Taxonomy (GTDB): domain Bacteria; phylum Bacteroidota; class Bacteroidia; order Chitinophagales; family Saprospiraceae; genus CAKZLL01. The sequence continues at coordinate 24,374 of CALOED010000116.1, read as the reverse complement.
AATATCATTTTTCTTAGCAATATCCGCCAAAGGTCTATCCTGCGGATTCTGGAGAAGTGCAAAGCACCACATCTTCCACAAATGCCACTTTGTTTGCTCGCTCAATCACTCTTTCCACCATTGACTTGCCGTTCAAGTCCAATAATAATTTCAATGGCAAACGAGAAGATTTTAGCCGTGCCGTTATTAAAAAACCTATTTTCATACGTCCTGTTTTTCTATTTTTATTCTCTTTCTACCTAATAGTTTAGGAAAGCACAAACTGCCCAACGGCCTACTTCCCTCCTCCAAACTGCCCAAAATCAGCCGCCTGAAACGCATAATCTACCTTCGAGAAGTCAATAAAACTATCTTTTTCAATCGCTACCTTAGTTGTCAGACCCACTAGCGTAGACAATTCATTTTGCTTGATATAAGTCCCAACATTCGTTCTTTTGAATGCAATATGGCCTAAAGTCAAGACCGTACCTGCCGCAATATTTTCTCTTGCTACAATCGCCTTTTTCATTGGCCCCGTATTGCCATATTTCTTTTCGGCTGCCGACATTTGCATCGAACCATCGCCATAAGCCAAATACGCCTTATCCATTTTTCTGCGAATATCTTGCATCATTTCTAAGCTCACCGCCGCTTGTGCATCTATTCGTTTTTCGCCAAAAAGGGGCGTAAAATGCTTTTCCAGCACATTAAAACCCATCGCTACGCCCAAGATGCTAATCGTTGCGTTGTCTTCATCGGCAGGGTCGGTATGGTCAGCATAGCCCACAGGCAAGCCAAATAAGGCTTTGAGTTGCTGCATTTTTCCCAGTTGAATTTCTTTAAAATCCGTTGGGTAATTCTGAAAACCGTGCATCAAGAAAATATCTTCTTGTCCTCTGTTTTTCAAAAAATCAATCGCATATTTCACTTCATCCAACGTAGAACCGCCAACGCCTAAAATGACTGTTCCTTTAAAATCCACTGCTTTTTCTAATAAAAAATAGTCATTCAGCCCCGTAGCGTGCAATTCAATAGCCGTAACATCCAAACCACAATCCAAGACCCAAGCCAAACTCTTCGCATCATTGCACAACAAGACCGTATCCAAACCTTTACTTATCGCATACTCTACGGCTTCACGGGTTTGGCTTTCGTCAAAACACCATGGGCGCAAAATTTCAATCGCCTCATGGTCAGCCACCATATAATCATCCAAATCCATCAGCAAATGAAACTTCACCGCATCGCAGTTCAATTCTGCCGCATGGTTCACTAGCGTTTTTAGAAAGGCTAAATCACCTTCGTGATGAAATGCCGTTTCTCCTATCAAATATGGTTTATCTTTCATTGTAATATTTTTTTTAAAAAAACCAGAACTAATCACAGACAACACAAGACAATCTGCGATTATCTGCGATTATCTGCGATTATCTGCGACTATCTGCGCCCGAAGGCTGTGTCATCAGTCTTCCCATTTCCCTATTTTGCGTAAGCAAGGTTTATCCGTGCTGAATAGTCATGAAAGCTCATCATTTATCTAAAACTTAATATGTTTCACATCTTGCTGCGCCTTTTCAAAATCGTGAGGTTTTCCAATATCCAGCCAATAGCCCAAAATAGGAAAATGAAGTACTTTTTTACTCTTTTCAATTAGCGTTTCCAACAAATCCGTAGCGTTAAAAAACTCATTTTTAGGAATTTCCTCCACGTATTCTCTTTTAAACATATAAATGCCTGCATTAGAATAATACGTATAAGTTGGCTTTTCTTTGAGTGCCTTGATGTTTTCGCCATCCGTTTCAATCACGCCATACGGGATTTTTACCTCATAAGGCGTAGTGGCAACTATCAAATCGCCGCCTTTCTCTAGCATTTCACGAAACATCGCACTGTAATCAATATTGGTCAGCAAATCCGAGTTCATGACCAATATATAAGGATTATCAAAACGCTCAATCAAGCCGAGTGCGCCCATTGTCCCTAGCGGTTCATCTTCCTCAACATACTGAATATTCATGCCTTTTTCCGCACCATTTTTAAAATAATCTTTCAGTTGGTCGCCCAAATATTTAATACTGATGGTCAAATTATAAATACCAAAACTATTCAACCTATCTACATTGTACTCAATGATTGGTTTGCCGCCTACTTCGAGGAGCGGTTTGGGCTTTTTGAGGGTTAAAGGTCGAAGGCGAGTGCCTTTACCGCCAGCCATAATGACGGCATCCATCGGCAACAAATCACGCTTTTTGGATAAATCAACTATCCTTAATATTCGGCTTTTTTCATCTAAAATCGGTAAAAGCTGAATCCCTTTTTTTCGATAATTATCTACTTCTTCTACCGTGTATTTATTAATTTTTAAATACTTAAACGAGGTTTGCATAAAAGCCTTCACAGGGCTATTCGTAGAAATATCTTTCAGAATACCACGCCGAATATCACCATCCGTCAAAGTGCCTTGTAGCTCTTCGTTTTCATCCAATACAAAAAGCGTAGCAGCGAATGGCACTTCGTTCAGTTTTGCCAACGCCACTTTGAGCGGAGCATCTCCTTTTACTATATGTTTAGAGAAATCTTTCATTGATTATCATTTGACACAAAAGTAAAATTTATTGACGAATTGTTGAATCTTAACTCCTTTTATCACAAAAGAGATTTTACCCTATTTTCGGTTTTTTTCATATAAAAGTCCCATTCTTGAAACTTTTCTTCTTTCCTCTTAGTTTTTTTACTGTGCATCAAAAAAAAAGTTTTTGGATAGATATATTTGATTACCAACAGGTTAAAATCAAAAGGCGTTTTATAAAGAGAATTATTTTTCAAAAAACGCAAAAAAGTGTTTGGCGGATAAAAAAATCGTTCTATATTTGCACCGCTCTACAAAGAAATGGTGGGATGGGTGAGTGGCTTAAACCAGTAGTTTGCTAAACTGCCGAGCTGAGAAATCGGCTCCGCGGGTTCGAATCCCGCTCCCACCGCCAGTAATTTAGAGCAAGATTTTTTTCGGGGCGTAGCGCAGTCCGGTTAGCGCACCTGGTTTGGGACCAGGGGGCCGCAGGTTAGAATCCTGCCGCCCCGACTACAAAAAGCCTTCTGCAAAGAAGGCTTTTTTCATTTGACAAATATCCTTTCTAAAGGAATTAAGAAGGAGGCTTAGCTCAGTTGGTTTAGAGCGCTGCCTTGACAGGGCAGAGGTCACTGGTTCGAATCCAGTAGTCTCTACAAATTTTCTCCTCTCTTTATCCTTTTTCAATTATCTTGCAACGTATTTTTATTTTTCAAATCTCAAATCTCAAAACACGTTGCAATACCTGATTATACCTGATACTTCTCAGCATTACAATAAAAACCTTCTTGGCGGCAAGGCATTCAACTTAATTGAAATGCAAAAAGCTCAATTGCCTGTTCCTGCTTTTGCAATCATTCCTAGCACAGTCGTTGCACTTATTCTCGCTCCTATTCAGAATGATATTGATAATTTAATTTTAAACATTGATAAAAAAACGCCTCAATCTTTAGCAAATACCGCCAAAGCGATTCAAGCCAAAATCCTTGCGCTCGATATTCCCATTGAAATTCAAAACGAAGTCAATTCCCTTTTCCAACATCCATTTAGCCCCAATACTTATGTTGCGGTACGCTCTTCGGCTACGGCAGAAGATGGTCAAAATGCTTCCTTTGCTGGGCAACACGCCACTTTTTTGTCTGTAAATCAGGAAGATATTTTTGATAAAATAAAACATTGCATCGCTTCTGCATGGAATGTTGGTGCGCTGACTTATCGCTTGCAAAAAGGTATTAAAATTCAGAATATTCAATACGCCATTGCCATTCAAAAAATGGTAGCAGCTAAAAAATCGGGCGTTGGTTTTTCGATGCACTTGCAAGGAAACCTTGCCGATGCGGTGTTGGTTGCAGGTTTTGGATTGGGCGAAGGCATCGTGAGTGACCAAGTAGAAACCGATACGTTTATCATTAATCGGCAAAGTCAAAATATTTCTAAAAAAATAGCCGCTAAAAAAGAGCAACTCATTTTTCATTCCCAAAAAGGCATTATAAATACGGCTGTCCCAACGCCTTTACAAAACGAAACTACGCTTACCGACGAAGAAATACAACGGGTTTTCAAGTTGATGATAAAAACGGAGTCGCTCCTCTCCTGCCCTGCCGATGTTGAATTTTCTTTTGATGAAAACGGTAATTTGTTTTTGCTACAAATGCGCCCAATTACCGCCATTGATTTTGATTCTATTAAGATTTTAGACAATACCAATATTGTAGAAAGTTACCCCGAAGTGACGCTGCCGCTTAGTTTTAGTTTTGCCTTGAAGGCTTACGAAAAAGTATTCACGGGTAGTTCAAAAGCATTTTGGGTCTCACAAAAAGTCATTCAGCGAGATGCTAAAATTTTTAAAAATCTATTGGCGCATTATTGTGGCAGGGTGTATTATCGGTTGGATAATTGGTATCGAATGATGGGTTTGGTGTATAGTTCGCCTCGCTCGATGGCGGCGTGGGAAAAAGCCGTTGGATTGACCAATAGCGAAAAAGAAAAAGTCAAATTTTCGTTTCAAAACCAACTCAAAACCATTCTTTCCATTATTTGGCTGATTATAAATTACAAGCGTGGCAATCGCCGATTTTTTAAAATTTTTAAAAAAAATTACGCCTTTCTAAAAAATATTCAACCTCATGAAAACCAACCCAAAGCCCTTTGGCAACACTACGAAGCGGCTTCTGCCCGACTTTTCAAACCGTGGTATCTGACGCTTGTCAATGATTTTTTGGCATTCAAAGCCTTTGGTTGGTTGCAGGATTTTATTCAAAAAAATCAACTCGGCAAAGAAGAACTCGCCAATGATTTATTGTGTGGGATGGGTGGAGTGGAATCCGAAGAAGCCGTTTTGAACGTCTTGTTTTTAAAATCAGAAATTAAAAAAAGTAAACCGCTAACCGAATTATTTTCGGAATCCGAAGAATATATATTAGAGCAATTACAACAAGAAAAGTACGCTGATTTTTATAAAAAAATAAAACACCACACCGATACTTATGGCGACCGAACGCTGGCAGAACTCAAACTAGAAGCTCCTTCTTTGCGCCGAAACCCTATTTTATTTATTCGATTACTCAAAAATCAGTTGTCTTCGCCCGTCAATATCGAAGACTTTCGAGCGCAACAAAAACGCATCCGAACTCATGCCGAAGCTCAAATCAATAGCCAACTCAAATGGTGGCAACCCAAAACCTACGTTTTCCGCTTCATTAGAAATTTAGCCGCTTACGGGTTGAAAAATCGAGAAAATATGCGTTTTTGCCGCACTCGTGGCTATGGCGCAATCAAGGATATTTTTCTCGAAATGGCTAATATGATGGTGGAAGCGCAAGCTATTGAAGCGATTCAAGATGTTTTTTATTTAGAAACTAAGGATTTAGAAGCCTTCGCAAATGACAAACATTCTAATTTTAGAGAAAAAATAAAACACGAAAAAACCAAATATCAAGGTTACGCTTCGCTTCAATTGCCTGACAGGGTGATTTATACTGGCGAACAGCCGCCCATTAATTTAGAGCAAAATCGTGAAAAATATTCCGACTCCGCACGCTGCAAGGCATAGCCGTCTCGAAAGGAAAAGTAACCGCCCGTGCTGCCGTCGTGATTGCACCACAGCTTGACACGAACGTGCAAGGCAAGATTTTAATTTCTAGAATGACTGACCCCGGTTGGGTGTTTTTAATGACACAAGCCGTCGGTTTGGTCAGCGAAAAAGGTTCGCTCCTTTCTCATACTGCGATTGTTGGGCGAGAACTGGGCATTCCTGTGGTGGTCGGCGTTTCGGGCGCAACTTCCATTATTCAAGATAATGAACGCATCGAACTGGATGGAGATTTAGGAATTATACAGCGAGAAAAGGTGTAGTCATTTAGTTTTAAAAACTGATGTTACGCAAGGTTTTCGCAGAGCAATAGCCCCTTATCGGATTTGAGTAGAAAAACCTATTTTCTCTCTTCTTTTTTCTCTGCACCTCTGAAACGCTACGACAAACTTAGAGAAAAGAGGAGATATTCAGAAAGTTGAATAACTACTTGCTGTTCGCCATAAGACCTTTTTATGTAAAATTTCAAGTTGATTTGATTATAAAAAATACAACCATTGCTTTATTACGTTATACCTATAAAAAAGCTGCACCTCTAGCAAACGGTGCGAGAAAAAAAATGAAGCAACTTCTCACTATATTTATCTGCCTACTCTTTTGTTCTCGCCTAGTGGGACAAGCAGATACGTCTTTTTCTAATATCCGAAACCTTCAAATCTCCAACTTTCAAGCCCAAAAAGGCGATACTATTGCCATTGATACGGCTACGATTTTACCGTATTCGGTTATTTTAAAAGACCAAAATTCCAACAAAACCCTTGACCTTACTTATTATAATGTAGAAAATAACGCCATTATATTTCTCAAAAAATACAATACGCCTTCGCTTTCCATTCAATACCGGGTGTTGCCATTCAACCTGTCCGAAGTGAGTGCCTACAAAGACACCGCTTGGATTAGTCCAAGAATTGACGGGCGACTCATTGGCGGTTATCAATACAATCCGAACTCCGCAGCGAATAATCCTTTTTCTAAAAATGGTTTGAATTATAGCGGCACTTATTCCCGTGGCATTGCCTTTGGCAACAATCAAGATGCTACGTTTAATTCTAATTTTAATTTGCAAATGTCAGGCGATTTGGGCGATGGCATCGAAGTAGTAGCCGCCATTTCTGACAATAATATTCCCATTCAGCCGCAAGGCAATACGCAACAATTGCAGGATTTTGATAAAATATTTATTCAAATCAAAAAAGACAAAACCTCGCTGACTGCTGGCGATTACGAACTGCGCCGGCCGAAGAGTTATTTTATGAATTATTATAAAAAGCTACAAGGCGCAACTTTTGAAAATACGCTGAATTTAGGCGAAAATAAATCCTTGTACTCCAAAGGTAGCTTTGCCATCGCACGGGGTAAATTTGCCCGAAATACGATAACTGCCCTCGAAGGCAATCAAGGGCCGTACCGCTTGCGTGGCAATAGCGGTGAGCGTTTTATTATTATTTTGGCAGGCACAGAACGGGTTTTTATTGATGGGCAACTGATGACACGAGGGCAAAATAAAGATTATGTGATTGACTATAATCGTGGCGAAGTCACGTTTACGCCCAATCAGTTGATTACAAAAGACAAGCGGATTATTGTAGAATTTGAATACAATGACCAAAACTATAATCGAACCTTATACGCCATTTCTAACTCTTATCAGCATAGCAAAAAACTCTCTTTTGATTTTAATTTGTATTCTGAACAAGATGGACGCACCACGACTTCGGATAGAGAATTGACGACTGCACAACAAGATGCTTTGCGAAATGTGGGCGACGATTCGGGCGTTGCATTGGCTTCTGGCTTGGATAGTGTGGCATTTAGTCCCGATATTATTTTGTATCGTTTGGCGGATACTTTGGTGAATGGCGTGGCTTATGATTCCGTTTTGGTGTATTCTACGCATCCTGATAGTGCGCAGTATATTGCTCGATTTTCGGAAGTTGGGCAAGGCAAAGGGAATTATATTCGCTTGCAATCGGCGGCTAATGGAACGGTATTTGGCTGGGTTGCGCCCGATGCCATAACGGGTTTGCCGCAAGGGAGTTTTGAACCGATTATTCAACTCACTGCGCCTGCTCAACGCCAAATGTACACGCTTGGCGCAAATTATCAAATCAATAAAAAATCATTTATTCAGTCCGAAATAGCGTTAAGTCACCGAGATTTGAACCGTTTTTCTGATTTTAATACACAAGATAATACGGGTTACGCTGCCAAAATCGCTTACCAAAACGAGCAAACGCTTTCCGTAAAACGAAAAATAAAACTGATTGCCAATGCGGATTATGAATTTACCAACCGAAATTTTAACCCGCTCAATCCATTTCGACCACGAGAATTTACACGAGATTGGAATATAGAAAATGCTGTTGGCAATAATCAACATATTGCAAAAGCAGGTTTTATATTGTCGCAAGCCAATTTGGGCAGTTTAGAATATGAATTTTCGACTTACTTGCAAGGGCAAACCTATTCGGGTTTTAAGCATTTTGGAACATTTAAAATGAATAAAAAAGGCTTTAATGTCTTGGCGCAAGGCAATTTGCTGAGTACGGCAGGTTTGGCAGAAAATACGACTTTCTTTCGCCCAAAAGTCCGAATTGAAAAGACCTTTAGTTTTCAAGATACCGTCAAAACGAATGCGCCAACTTCCACTTTGAAACTTGGTGTTTATGGCGAACGAGAACGCAATCAACGTTTTTCTGCGAATGCGGACACCTTAGCCGCTACGAGTTTTTATTATGATTTGGTGCAAGCGTATTCCGATTTTTCTTTTTCTAAAAATGCCAATATTCGTGCAAATTACCAGCGACGATACGATTATTTGCCTGCTTCGGCTGAGTTTACAACGCTCACCGTAGCCGATGATATTAATATAAGTGGCTCATATCGGTTCAAAAGTTATCAACGCTTAAACTTCAACTTGACGTATCGAACGTTGCAAATAGAACAACCCGAAGTCACTACACTCGAGCCACAAGAAACCTATTTGGGGCGAGTAGATTATAATTTGACCTTGCCAAAAGGTTGGTTGCGTTACAATGCGAATTATCAAATTGGCTCGGGACAAGAGCAAAAAGTCCAGTATAATTATTTGCTGGTGGACGTTGGGCAGGGCGTTTATACGTGGATTGATAGGAATAATGATGGCGTAAAACAGTTGGATGAATTTGAAGTGTCGATTTTTCAAGACCAAGCCGACCACATTCGAGTAATTACGTTTACGGATGAGTATATTCGGACGAATCAAGTGCAATTCAATCAGAGTTTTAACCTTGTACCTCGTGCTTTGTGGCGCAAGCCCAAAGGTTTTCAGAAATTATTGACTCGGTTTTCGGTGCAATCTAATTGGCAAATTTTACGCAAAGTAAGGCAAGTAGAAGGCATTTCGCCTTGGAATCCTTTTCAGCTTGAAATAGCCGATACGGCATTGGTTTCCGTGACTTCCAATATTCGCAATAGTTTGTTTTTCAACCAAATTAGCCCCAAATTTAGGGCAGAAATCGGGATGCTCGCCAATCAAAGCCGCATCGTATTGACCACAGGCTACGAAGACCGCCGCCGAAATGAGCAGTTTTCCAAACTCTTATGGAACATCACGAAACAAGTCACTACAAAGCTAGAGGGCACAATCGGTACTTCTGCCAACGACTCGGAAGTTTTTAATACCAGAGATTACAATATTGAGTTCTATCGCTTGCAGCCCGAAGCCGTGTTTCAATATCAAACTATCTTTCGAGCAAATTTTAAATACAAATATCAAAATAGCAAAAATACCTTGATTGATGCGCCCGAAACGGCTATCTTCCACGACCTTAGCACTGAACTCACCTACCGCCAAAAGTCTCGTGCTGCCGTTGCGCTCAACTTTTCGTTTGCCCAAGTTAATTTTTCGGGTGCTGCCAATACGCCTTTGGAGTTTGCGATGCTTCAAGGCTTAAAAAATGGGCAAAATTTCCTCTGGAATTTAACTTATCGCCGTACTTTAATGAAAAACTTGGAAATTAATTTGACGTATGAAGGTCGAAAAACAGGCGATTTGCGAGTTGTGCATACTGGAAGAGGTGGCGTTAGGGCGGTGTTTTAGTTTATACTTTACCGTTTTGATGCCTTATTGTCTAGTAAACATCTCCATACCTCGCTTCAGAAAATAATGATTTAGGTTTTTAAAATTCCTTGCAATGCTTTCAAATTTTCTTTCTCATCAAAAATGGCTCTTACTGAAATTCTAAAACCCTGAACAGCAACACTTTCTACAAAACCTTCTTTAGCTTTAAAATTCAAAACATAGCCTTCATCGCCTAAAATATACTGTTCTATAAACTCTCGTGCTGCATCGATTATCCAATATTCTAAAACACCGTGTTCTTGATAATCGTTAAATTTGATTATTCTATCTCTATTGACATTGGGGGAAAGAACTTCTGCCACAAAGTCTGGCGTAGGGAATAGCATTTGTTCTTTTTGGAATTTTTTAGATTTCTCCGAATTGAAAAAACAAATGTCAGGTTCGTAGTCATTTCGAGTAAGTGAAATCATCGTTTTTTCAACACCGACATAGCCTAAATCATTTAAGCTAACGTAAGTATCTAGTAATTTCAATAGCCATTTTGTAGCGTCAGTGTGTTGTTTTTTAACAGGTGAATGCAATTCCATTCGTCCATTGATGAATTCAGCTTTATGGTCTTCATCAATAAATTCATAAAATTCTGCTCGTTTTTGATTTTCTAACTCTAATTCTTCCTGAATTTTATCAATAATCAATCGAGCTTCTCCCTTATTCAAAATATTTGCGACTATATCTTTCATCTTAAAATTTACTTTTACTTCCAAATATACGAGTTTTTTGAGAATTGTGCTAGTAAACATTCTCAAAATATATTGAAAAACGGCTACCATTTCAATCAAAATAGTAGCCGCTTTTCAATACAATTATACCTTATAAAAAAGGTTATTTCAGTAAATCCAATACCTGTTTTTGGACATTTTCAGCCGTGTAGCCAAATTTTTCATCCAAAACCGTATAAGGTGCAGAATATCCAAAATGATTCAAACCCCAAATTTTACCATTTGCGCCTACCAAACCTTGAAGCGTCACGGGCAAACCTGCCGTCAATCCAAATCTTGGAACATCAGCAGGCAATACACTTGCTTGATATTCAGCGGACTGATTTCTAAAAACGCCTTCGGATGGGACTGAAACTACTCTGACTTTCAAGCCGTTTTCAGTTCTCAAAAGAGCCGCACCAGCTACCAAAGTTGCTACTTCCGAACCATTTGCTACCAAAACGACATCTAAACCGCCTTCGTTATCTTCTACAATATAACCGCCTCTTTCTGCTTGCAATGCCAATTCGTAAGAAGAGTTGGGTAGGTTTTGAACGCCCTGACGAGACAAAATCATACCAGATGGCGTATTTCGGTTTTCGAGTGCCATCTTCCAGGCTACGGTTGATTCGTTCACATCGGCAGGTCGAAGTGCTAAGAAACTATTTCGATGAGAATGATTCTGTAACTGCTCCAATAATCGAATTTGTGCTTCTTGCTCAATCGGTTGATGCGTTACCATCTTCTCCTACTCGGAAAGCATCGTGCGTCCAGATAAAAATAACTGGCGTTTCCATCAATGCCGCTACTCGAATAGCTGGTTTCATGTAGTCAGAAAAAGCAAAAAACGTAGCACAAGCTGTAATCACTCCGCCGTGTAAACTCATTCCAGTCATCAGTGCCGCCATGGTGAGTTCTGAAACACCTGCTTGCAAAAATGCGCCTGTAAAGTCGCCATTGACGAAATGAGTCGTTTTTTTCAAAAAGTTATCCGTCTTATCACTATTCGATAAATCGGCAGAAGCTACCACCATGTTTTCAATGTGGTCAGCCAAATAACTCAAAACTGCGCCCGAACCGTCACGAGTAGCCTTATTGGCTTTTTGTGGAATAGCAGCAAAGTCGATGTTCGGAATTTCGCCAGAGAAGAATTGGTCGAGTTTGGCAGTTTGTTCGGGATTAGCCTTTGCCCAAGCATCGAAAGTTGCTTTTCTTTCTGCCACTGCAGCACTTTTTTGAGCTTTAGCTTGGTCATAAAAAGCAGCTACTTCTGGAAAAATCTGAAAAGGATTATCTAAATCACCTCCTAGGTTTTCGATAGTTTTGACGTAATCTCCATTCGATTTTCCGATTGGTTGGCCATGCAATTCCACTTGCCCTTCAAAGCTATTGCCATCCGCATCACGAGTTCCCATTCCCATTACCGTTTTCCCAATAATCAACGTTGGGCGGCTATCTTCGGCAATACCTGCGTCCAAGGCCTTACGGATTTCGTCGTGGTCATTTCCGTTGATGGTCATGACATTCCAGTTCCATGCTTCGTATTTTTTAGCCGTATCTTCGGTCATTACGTCTGGCACTGTGGTAGAAAGTTGGACATCGTTCGCATCATAGAACATCACAATATTACTCAATCCTAAGAAGCCCGCAGTTCGTCCTGCGCCTTGCGCAATTTCTTCTTGAATGCCTCCGTCAGAAATAAAAAGGAAGGTTTTGTGTTCCACTACTTCGCCAAAACGAGCCGCCAAAAAGCGTTCTGCGATTGCTGCGCCAACGCCAAAAGTATGACCTAGGCCCAATGGTAGATGTATTTTCTACGCCTCTCGCCACATCCAATTCTGGGTGTCCGGGTGTTGGGCTGCCCCACTGACGGAAGTTTTTCAAATCTTCCATAGAGTAAAACCCCATCAGTGCCAACTGTGCATACAGCATCGGAGACATGTGTCCGGGGTCGAGGAAGAAGCGGTCACGGAAGCGGTAAGAAGCATCTTCGGGGTCACAGTTTAAATATTCTGAAAATAAAATATGAATAAAATCTGCTGCGCCCATTGCACCTCCTGGGTGTCCTGATGCTGCTTTTTCGACCATAGCTGCTGCCAAAATACGAATATTGTCAGCGGCTCTTTGAGCGATTGAAGTGTTGGTTGTTGCCATTATAATTAATATTTCAAAAGAGTTGATTTCCAATGGCGCAAAGATATATATTTTTCATACAGACATTAAATATCATCAAGAATTTAATGATTTCTTGATAACGAATATCTTAATTCTTAAAATTTTAAAGGAAGTTATTTGGCTGAGGCGGAAAAAAAAAGAAGTAAATTCACTGGTATGGCTTGAAAAACTAAAAACATTTCTAAAAAAAAAGACGTTTTTTTGTCACGATACGAAAAAAGAAGAGTTTTAATGCGCTTTGACTACACCAACTATAATTTAAAACATTTCAAATATATAATATACAATGTCACATTTTAAAATATAATTCAAATCACTCTTTTTTCAATATTTAACATATATTAATTATATATATTTGTTTTAATTGTGACTTGCATTTTAATTGTTTTATGATTTAAAAAAGCATTTAACGTATTTGTAACTTATTTTCTGTGAAAGTTCAAGTTTTTTCATTTTGATAAGTGTCACAGTTTTCAGTTATCAATGGATGTTTCGTATGGTATATACGTGCATATTGCAGGTATAATACAAGACAATAATACTTATCTAACGCAATAAATGAAAACATGAAAATAAAATTGTACACTTTAATCATCGGACTATTTTGCCTTTCAGCTACAAATACACTAAACGCTAAGAAAACTACTTTTGAAGGATTTGTAGTGACTACGGAAAATGATACTATTTTTGGACAAATCTCTTACGTTAGCCCAACGGTAAATGAACTTAAAGTAAAAATAAAAGATACTAATAATAAACGCCATTCTTTCAAAGCAAAATCGCTTCAAAGCTACTCTTTTCAAGTTCCTCGTTACAATAAAGAAACAAAAAAACATTCTACCGTTTGGGTGCATTATGTCAGCAAAACCGTAGAAGATGCGCCTGTTCGCTTTGGCACTAAGGATATTCTTATTCAGCAAAAAGTAAACGGAGCGGTTCAAGTATTCAGTCAATATTATGAAGTAGATAGCAAAATTGGTAGTTCTTTAGGGCATTGCTTCTATGTAGAAAAGCCAAATAGTGGATTGAATTTCACGAAAGTGACCAAAGAAAACTACAAGAAGGTAATGAAATCTGCGACGAACGATTACCCTACTCTTAGCGAAAAAATAGGCACAAGAGGTTTTGGTTATAAGCACATTACTAAAATTGCCAAACTTTATAATCAGCGCAATGGGCAAACAGACCATTTTGCAAACTAATACCATTTTAGGCGTTTAGCCCTTTTAACGAACGATATACTTCATTTTGGGAGATAATGTAGTTTTTGTCAAAAATTTGTTATAAGATAGCCAGTAGCTGAGAAGCTACTGGCTTTTTTTATTTATAGTGCTTTGAGAAAACTTAGCGGTAAGAGCCATTAAAAAAAACCTATTTTTGCCGTTTCAAAAAAAAGACAAAATTGCATGATAAAAAAAGCGTATCCAACTTTAATATTACTGGCAGTTCTTATCCTATTTGGCGTTTACTTGAATTGGTTTACTGACAGTAAGGTTTTTTGGTCAGGCTATATCGCCATGATGTTTTTTTATGTGTTAATATTTTATGTCGGCACCGTTTGGGCCCAACGAAAAAGCGGCAGTTCTGATATTATGCTAGGCGGTCGGACGATGCCTATTGGCGTTGCGGTTTTTACGATGAGCGCAACATGGATAGGCGGCGGCTATATTAATGGTTCGGCAGAATATGCTTATGCAGCAGATTATGGCTTGATTTGGGTGCAAGCACCGTGGGGTTATGCCTTGAGTTTAATCATTGGAGGGTTACTCTTTGCACGCAAAATGCGCCGACTAAAGTTCAAAACCATGCTCGACCCACTCGCCAAACGTTTTGGAAACAGGATGGGAGCTGTGCTGTTTAGTCCCGCTCTGACGGGCGAAATATTTTGGACAGCGGCTATTTTGGCGGCACTCGGAGCTACCTTTTCTACCGTTTTGGGTATTGACATGACTACTTCCATTATCCTTTCTGCTATTATTGCTATCGTTTACACTTCTATCGGTGGACTGTGGGCAGTTGCCCTCACAGATGTCATACAGTTGTCTTTAATCATCGTTGGTCTTTCGATTGTCTTGCCGTTTGCGCTGGCAGAAACGGGCGGATGGGCTACCGTGTGGGAAAAATATCAATCTACGAGAGGTGCGTCGGCTTCGTTTTTTCCTAGCCGAGAAGCCTTGGGCATTTATTACTGGAATTGGTGGGATTATGCTTTATTATTAATCTTTGGCGGTATTCCATGGCAAGTATATTTTCAGAGAGTGTTGGCATCCAAAGATGAAAAGACGGCAGTTAGGTTGTCTATCCTTGCTGGCGTAGTTTGTTTAATAGCTGCTGTTCCTGCTATTATGATAGGAATTGTGGGTAGTAGCGTAGAAGATTGGTCGGTATATGGCGTAGTTTTGGAGCGCAATGATATGGTTTTGCCTTACGTGATTCGCTACCTTACACCTACGGTGGTTGCGACTATTGGTTTGGGGGCAATTGCTGCTGCGGTGATGTCTTCGATTGATTCTTCGGTTCTTTCGGCTTCTTCTATGGCAAGTTGGAACGTGTATCGACCTTTGATAAAGCCCGATATTAATGCCGAAAATTTGAATAAAGTTATCAAACGAGCGATTTGGATTATTGGAATAGCGGCTACCATGATTGCGCTTAATGTAAAAAGTGTTTATGCCTTGTGGTTTTTGTGCAGCGATTTTGTGTATTGTTTGCTGTTTCCGCAATTGGTAACGGCTCTTTTTGATAAAAAAGCCAACTATATCGGCTCTATTGCAGGGCTAGTAGTAGCTGTAATTTTACGATTTGGCGGCGGAGATGCTACCTTAGGTATTCCAATTAGGATTGATTATCCGATGATTGAAGATGGTGTTGTATTGTTTCCGTTTAGAACTTTGGCAATGATTTCAGGCTTAGTTACTATTATGGTTGTGTCAAGATTGACGCAAAAATGGGCAAAGGCAGTGGATTTGGAAGCGGACTAATTGCGAGTTAGAAACTGCTACTACTATAAAAAATGTACCGTAGTGTGTAGCAGTTTCTAATTTCAAAAGCTAAAATTGGCTAATCCTTCAAGAGTTCCTTTACATCTTCGAGCATCAGATTGACCCATTGTTTGTATTGTTCGCCCGACGGATGAAGGCCGTCAGAAGCTACTAAATTGGGTTCATCCAGTCCTTTTCTTGAAATGGGCGTAATATTGAAATATTTAATACCAAACTCTTCCGTAATCTTTTTGCAAGCAGCATTAAATTCGTCGATGCCTTGGCTAATAGCTGCATTGCCATTGCCAAAAGGCGTGTAGGCATAGTCGGGAATAGATACAACGAATACTCGATTTTTGTTATTGCCAGCAAATCCCATTGCTTGTTCTAAGAGTTCCCTAAATTCAACTTTGTATTCCTCCAATGAATAACCACGATATTGATTATTCACGCCTATGAGTAGCGAAACGATGTCGTATCGAGGTTTCAAATCAGTAGCAGCCGCTATTCCTTGTTGGAGTTCGCTGGTTGTCCATCCCGTTCGGGCTACAATTCTCACTTCCTTATTTTCAGCCGCATTTGGCATCAGTTGATTGCCTAGCTGTACGGGAAAACGTTCATTTGCGGCTACCGAATGACCGATGGTGTAAGAATCGCCGAGTGCTAAGTAAGACAAACTATCTAACTTAAAAGCTGGACTTTGAGTAGCGGGTACTGTAATTTTTGTTTCTGTGCAGCCCGTGTTTAGTAAAAAAATAGTGGCGAGGAATAAAATTGTTTGTTTCATAGAATGCGTTTTTACTGTGTTTTTTTAATAATTCAGCTATTGGGGTATGTATCACATAACTTATATACGTACTACTAGCTGATTCCAGATTGTTATTAAAACTTTAAAACCATACAAAACGAAAAAACATATTAAAACCTGCCTGTCGGCAGACAGGCCCCTATGTCTGCCGACAGCAGGCACAATAGGCACATAGTAAGATTATAGTAAGATTTTAAGGCTATATTTTATTTGTTTCAAACTAAAAAGTTGATTTTTTGCCCTGTTTCTAACTTTATTTTTCAAAGAAAAAATCTACATCGTTTTAAAGCTATTTTTCTATATGCCTATTGTGTTTTTTATTTTGTATAGTAGCCATTATTCACAAAGCGGCTTCGCCGCTTTGTCTATCTTCATTATCAGTTAGTTATGTAATAGGATTTAGTTTTGTGAATAAAGTCTAGTATATGAAGCGAAGTTTATTTTATTCCTTTTGATTAGGCATCAAAAGCAAATTAATCTTGAGAGGAATAGGTCAATTTTAGTGAATGGTCTAAGAAATTATTGTTTTTAAAATCTATTTGAAACCGTTTCCATGCTTTTTCAAAGACGGGAATTTTATCTTTATTTTTTATCGGGTCAGGAAACTGGGAAGCATCAATTTTATAATTCAAAGGAATATCCGTGATTTGAATATTATATTTATTGCCGATATAGGTTAGTAAGTCTTCTAAATTATCAAACTCGTACAAGTAATTTTCCACAAGATTTTCGCCAAACAAATCCAAACCAAACGAAATCCATTGCAAATCCAATTCGTATTTCTTCTCACGAATATCAAAAGAAATCGCCATGCCCAATACCATTCCATCATAGCCTTCTACATTCCTGTAAGGCAGCAAGATAAAGCCTTTTTTTTGTTGCTCAATGTGCGTTTTCAAAGCTAAAAGACTTTCAAAATTTGTTGGCATAATCCAAGTTTTAAAAATTTTATTTCTTTATCAAAAAATAAGATTATCACTGCCCCAATATTAAAAAACCAGCCCAATTAGAAGGCATCGCAGCAATTTTATTTTTATTAATCATATCAATTTTGCTCTCTCGTAGCGCATCTGCATAGCTATAATCATCATCAAGATGCGAGTAAAAGCCCTTCATGAGTTCGTAAGTGTATCGGTCGTTGATTTTCCAAATGGAATAAACCACATTGAGTGCGCCAGCGTACAAAAAACCCCTATTGATAGAAATCATACCTTCGCCTCTTGCCAATTGGCCAATACCACTTTCGCAACTACTCAGCACCAAAAGATTGGTTTTAAGCTCCAAATTATAAATCTCGCTTGCCCGCAAAAAACCATCTGATAATCCACGATTTTTACGCCCCGATTGAGAAAACGCCACCCACGACAAATCAGGCTGAATGGGATTTGCCAATCCGTGCGAAGACAAATGAATGGTTTTATAATTCATCTGATTCACCAGCAATTTAAAAGTATCTTCTTGCGCCATTGCTCGGAGCAGCACCGTAGATTTGAAACCACGCTGCTGGTATAAATCCTGAATAAACTTCACCTCTCGTTCCGACCAAATCAATGGGCCATTCTGTCGGCTGACCAATACCGCAGACGCATCCTCTTCATCAAAAATAGGCGCAATTGCCAACAAATCATCCCCTCGTTTGTGTAATGGCTTTTGTGTGAAATCGGTATAAAGCGTCATGGAGTAATGATTCGTAATCGTGTAATCTCGGATGAGATAGGGCATTTTTTGGAAGTTAGTCTCTTCCGTAGAAGAAAGCAACGCATCAAAAGAAAGGTAATGCAATTTCCCTTCGGGAATAATAATAAGCCGTTTTTGTCCTTTTATTTCATCTAAAACTGGCTCAATCAAATATTGATACAAGAGATGGCTATTAAAAATATATTTGTCTCGGAAGCGTCGCTGAACCAGCGATTTTTTTTGAATAACCGATTGCAAGCTATAAATCGTCTTTTCGAGATTAAAAACCTCATAATCAATAGGCACTCGATGCACTTCAAAATCTACGTCAGATAGCGTTATGATGATAATTTGGTTATCATCTATCGTATAAGAAATAATAACGGTGCTGTCCTCTAAGTAAGATTGCAATTCTCTACTCGTGACTACTATCGGGTCATGTTTGAGTTGAAAATAACGGGGATAATCCTCTTCGAGGCGGTGCATAAAAACGGCATATTGCTGTGTGTATTCAAAGAGGCTATCAAAATAAGGCGCAATCAAGCTATCGTGATTGAATGGCGAAGCCTCCCGATGTTTTTGAATTTCGGTATTGTAATAAGTCAATTCAAGTGAGAGTTGCTTTTCTTTTTCAAGCAGTTGTTCTGGAATGCCACTCATTTTTTTAGCCTTCACACTTGACAATATAGAAGACAACGTGTTGGCTTTCTTCTTTTCAGAAAAAAACAAAACACCTTCTTTGTATTGGTCTTCGTTTGTAATTTCATACAATTTATAACAAGCATCTACGCCAAGTTCGTAAAGTGTAATCATATCATCCGTATGCCGAATTTGGTCTTGATAAGACAGTGAGTTGATTAGTTTTTGCTTGAAATTTTCGGCTACTTTACACACTTTAATGCTCTCTTTGAGCCAAATAGCATCATTCGTCTGCGTGTATTTATCATTGAAAGCTCTTGCTTTTTTGGTCAATACGGCAAATAAATGCCTTGATGGAATTGAATTTGCTAAAGTAGGATTTGCAAAAATATTCTGAATATCAGAAAAAGAAGATAAACTACTCGCCAGACCGTGTTGGTAATAAACAATAGCCGTATCTAGCTTATTATCAGCCGCATAGCAATCGCCAATATTGATATAAGCTCTGACCAAACTCGGATGTTTTTCGCCATAAACTTGATGAAACAGTCGAAGTGCTTTGTAAATGTAAGTCTTAGCAGAGTTCTATCTTAGTTTCATCTAGTAGGACTTGACCAATGGAGTTATAAGAGTCTCCTAAGTCACTTGAATTTTGATAATACAACTCCTGAAAATCCTTGACTTTATTATAATAAAAGCGAGCCAACGCAAGGCTATCTTGCTCAAAATATACTTCGGCTTTATTAAAATAAGTCAAATACTGACTATAAATCGTCACCTCATCATCAAAATTCTTATAAATATCCAACGCCAAATTAAAATAAGAAATGGCTTGTTTGTAGTTTTCTAACTTTCTGTAAATCAGACCAATATTATTCAACGCCCTACCTGTGCTACTAGTTGGGCTTTTTTGAAGTTTGTAAATATTAAGAGCCTTTTGGTACAAGGTAAGTGCTTTGTCGAGTTGGTATATATCCGAACAAGCATTCGCAATAGCCATATATCCTATCCCAACAAAACGGTGTTCTTCGCCCAATTCTTTCCTAAATATAATCGTAGCCTCCTCAAAGGCTTCTATGCTTTTTCAAAATACCCCTTATTCGCATAACAAACACCAATATTGTAATAGACTTTTCCTGTATTCAAATGTTTTTCGCCAAAAACATCATAAGACAATGGAAGTGACTGATTATAAAAAGGCAACGCATTGGTCAAATATCTTCTTTTCCGCAATCGGTCGCCCGTTCTCGTCAGAGCAGTGTACCATGCTATGCTATCTTCGTGAGTTTTCGATTTTTCATGTATAGCAATATATACTTGAATTAAACATTTTGCACTATCTAATTCATTGGATTTCAGTAAAGTCAAGATATTCTTACTCAATAAATTGGAACGAGCGGTATCAATAGTAATTTGCGAATAAGAAAGAATAGATATAAGCAGCAGAGTAATTATTCCAAAGCTTGTTTTCATATTTTGTTTATTGCTAATGTATTGCTAGTAAAGGTGAATATGGGGCAAGGCTATAATTTAACTGCTTGTCAGTAAGTCAGTTTCAATCACTAAAGTTATTGTTTTTTATTTGCAGTGGAATAAGTCGTTGTGCAAAATGATACATTTTATGCAGATATTGTAGTTTAGCACAAATATTAACATTTTGCTACATAGTTTTTTAAACGAAAAAAAACGTGATGTAGTGTAGAAAAAATGGCGTGTTTTTGATTTTGTAGAAAAGCCAGTATCAATTTTAAAAATAATGAAAAATTCCAACTCTAAATTTGTACTTTTGCACCGCAATTTGCAAGAGGTGTATTTTCCTCAATCAATATATCTACTAAAGATTAGAATAATTCAATGATTACAGTTTCTGATTTATCGCTTCAATTTGGAAAGCGCGTTTTATTTGATGAAGTAAATGTAAAGTTTACTAAAGGCAACTGCTATGGCGTGATAGGCGCAAATGGTGCTGGTAAGTCCACTTTCATAAAAATATTGTCGGGCGAAATAGAACCTACTACGGGGCATATTTCTTTGTCTCCTGGCGAGCGTATGGCTGTCTTAAAACAAAACCACTTTGAATTTGACGAAATTCCTGTATTACAAAAAAAAAAAAAAAAAAAAAAAAAAAAAAAAAACCGTAATGATGGGACACGAACGCTTATTCAATATTATGACCGAGAAGGATGCTATCTACATGAAAGAAGACTTCTCGGAGGCAGATGGTTTGAGAGCGGCTGAACTCGAAGCGGAGTTTGCTGAAATAGATGGCTGGAATGCTGAAAGTGACGCAGCCGAGCTGTTGAGCAACCTCGGCATTGCAGAAGACAATCACTACCGCCTGATGAAAGAACTTGACGGTAAGCAAAAAGTTCGCGTGCTTTTGGCACAAGCTCTTTTTGGCAATCCCGACTTGCTCTTACTCGATGAGCCTACCAACGACCTCGATGCTGAAACCGTCCTTTGGTTAGAAGATTTTTTGGCTGATTATAAGAATACGGTCATTGTGGTTTCTCACGACCGTCACTTTCTCGATATGGTCTGTACGCACATCGTGGATATAGATTTCAAGAAAGCTAAAATCTATTCGGGCAATTATTCCTTCTGGTATGAGGCTAGTCAGTTGGCACTCCAGCAACGCTTGAATAAGAACAAAAAAGTGGACCAAAAGCGTAAAGAAATGATGGAGTTTATCCAACGCTTTAGTGCCAATGCTTCGAAATCAAGACAAGCAACGAGTCGCAAAAAAGCACTTGAAAAGCTTAAAATTGACGATATTTCGCCTTCGAGTCGTCGATATCCATATATCAATTTTACGCCAGAGCGCACGGCGGGCAGCGAAATACTGGAGGTAAAGAACCTTTCAAAATCTTTTGATGGCGAGGTCTTATTCCAAAATGTGAGCTTTACAGTCAATAGAGAAGATAAAATCATGTTGATATGCAAAGACCACAGTGCTTTGACGACTTTCTTCGATGTGTTGGCAGGCGAGCAAAAAGCGGATACGGGCTCCATTAATTGGGGTATTACCATCAGTCCTGCTTATTTGCCCAACGAAAACGAACACTACTTTTCGGGAAGTCAAAATTTGGATTTAATAGACTGGTTGCGTCAGTATTCACCGAATAAAGACGAAGAGTTTATTCGTGGATTTTTGGGTAGAATGCTCTTCTCTGGCGAAGAGGTAATGAAAATGTCAAGCGTTCTTTCGGGAGGCGAAAAGGTAAGATGTATGTTATCTAAAATCATGTTGGCTGCGCCCAATTTCTTGATTTTGGATGAACCTACAAATCACCTTGACTTGGAGTCTATCACGGCATTCAACAATGCTTTGAAAACCTTCAATGGCAATGTAATATTTACATCACATGACTTTCAGTTTGTAAATACTGTTGCAAATCGCATCATCGAAATCACGCCTAACGGCTTGATTGACCGATTAATGACTTATGAGGATTATATCCGTGACGAAAAAGTAAAAGAACAACGTGCTGCTTTGCACGCTTAAATCAGCGAACTAAAAAAGAGATAAGTAGTCTTTTTTTAAGAGAGGAATTAAATCGCTATTAAAAGCTGCTATTTCAAAATGGTTTTCTGAATCACTAATCATATTCAATATAAAAAAAATGAAATTTTCTAAATTATTTTTATTTGTAGCCATCATTGGCGTTGTAGCAATTTCAATGATGACATCTTGCTCTTCTGATGTTTCTAAAACTAAAATGGGCGCATCTGCTTTGGATTCTGCTAGTTATAGCTTTGGTATCTTAGTCGGCAATCGCTTTTTTCCAAAAGAATTTTACGAAGAATTGAATGTAGAACTTTTGGCAAGAGGTATTATTGATGCTCGTGATAGCAATATGTTATTGGAGGTAGAACTCGCTAATCAGGTAGTACAGGATTATAATACAAAATTGCAAAAAGACAAAGAAGGCAAAAACGTAGAAGAAGGTACAGCGTTTTTAGCGAAGATGGCAGCAAAGCCTAATGTTAAAAAAACACCATCAGGACTATTATACGAAGTAGTTCAAGAAGGAAACGGCCCTAAACCTGCCGCTATTGATACCGTAGTCACTAACTATCATGGTACGCTTATCAATGGCGAGACTTTTGATAAAAACGATGGTATTAAATTTAAATTGACTAACGTTATTCCGGGCTGGACAGAAGGTATTCAGTTGATGTCTGTGGGTAGCAAATATAAATTCTACATTCCTTCTAGCTTAGCTTATGGCGAAAGAGGCACGCAAGGCATTGAGCCGCATAGCACGCTTATTTTCGAAGTAGAATTACTTGATATTATCAAAGGAGATGAAGCCGCTCCGCCTGCGGGCAATTAGTCTTACAATACATCAAAACAAAATTAATTGAAAGATTGATGATGTTTTTTTAAAATCTCAAAGCGATTCATACGTTATCGCTTTGAGATTTTTTTATTGGAGTATGTTTAGAATTTGAATAAGGTAATTCATCCATCAAAGCATTTTTCAGAAAAGCAACACTAGGTTGTTAAAATTTAAATATACGCTTAGAATTACATCAAATCTAGTTATTTTTATATCTTAATCTTTTAAGGTATAGCTAAAAACTTCAAAATCAATACTATGAGAACCTACCATTTACCTATAATTTTCTTGTCCTTTTTCTTTATTTCAATCTCCAGAATGAATGCCCAACCTCTTGGAAAAATAGAACAATATCAGATAAAATCATCCGAAGATTCCGTCTTTTACGCATTTGGCGTTTTGGTCGGGCAACGTTATTTCACTGCGGATTTTTATGCTAACCTAAACATCAAGCTATTGACAAATGGTGTAAAAATGATACGAGAAGAGAAAGACACCATTTCTGATGAAGCGAATGTTTATGTCCAAGATTTTAATAAATTCAAATGAAAAAAACCCCAATTTTGCATTTGAACCTTCCATGCGATTGAAGACACGCTTCTTATGACTGTTGATTGCTACTTCATGATCGTTTTTTTCCAAAAGAATTTTACGACGATTTCATGTACGAAGCCTTCCAACAAGGACTTACCGATGCTAGGGCAACATCTGAATTAATCAATAGTACAGCGGCTAACGAAATGATAATCAAGTACAATAACGCCATTCTCGAAAAAAAGAACGAAGAAAATATTCGTCTCGAAAAGGAGTTTTTGGATGCCAATGCCCAAAAAGAAGGCGTAATTGTTACTGCTTCTGGATTGCAATATGAAGTTATCAATGAAGGGAAATAACGACGTTTTTCCAACGCTAACAGACACGGTGACAGTAAATTACGAAGGCTTGTTTTTGAACGGAGAAGTTTTTGATAAAAATCAAAATATATCATTTCCTCTTGATAAGGTTATATCTGGCTGGACGGAAGGCTTACAACTCATGACTCCCGGAGCAACGTTCAAATTTTATATTCCATCTCATTTAGCCTATGGCGAGCGAGGCTCTAGCGGCATTCCGCCTTATTCAATCCTTATTTTTGAGGTAGAATTGCTGGAAGTGAAATAGATGACTTTTTGATACGATACAGGTTGTAAGCAGCTTCATTTAATATTATTTAACCGCTAGCTTCAGCGTTAAGCGCAGGGACGTTGAAATTCTTTACAGCCATTCTCATTATGGAAATTCTATTGCCCAC
>CALOED010000115.1:0-5370 GCA_942492005.1 uncultured Saprospiraceae bacterium | reverse complement strand
AGCTAGTAGCAGGATTAGGGAATACATCCATAGTAGCATTTGCCAATTCTTTATTATTGGTAGCGATATTAGTTTCCACTTTGATGTTAGTACGCAATACTGCTGTACGGTCTTCACCAAAACCACCTAAGAACCAACCTGCATTGTAAAGAACAGTTGAAATTTGGAAGAACTTCAACGTGTTGTCAGTACCTGCGAAGATAGGGTTGTTACTACCGTTATAGTCAGCTAAAAGCATATAACGAGTGTTAGGCTTCAATTCTACTTCTTTACCACCATTCAACAAATCTTCGATAGAAACGAAGAAGTCATCGTAGTTTGCTGCACCAACAGGGAAGGTATAAGTAGCGAAACCAACAGTTGATAAATCAGTATTAGTTGATAAATCAGCATTAGTATCGAAATTGGACCAGTTTGCTGCAATATTAGAAGAAACTTCAGCCAACCAAATAGTAACACTACTATTTTCTAAAGGTCCATCTGCTGCGTTTTTAGCACAAGTAAAATAGATATTTGTTGCTGAAACTTTAGTAGTTGCAGGGTCCCAAGTTGTTGTTGTATAAACATTACCTAGCATATAGTCACCTCCACCGCCTGGGCGAACACCACCATCAACACCACCGTCCTTTTGGAAAGTAGAGTCGTTGATTTCAAAGAAAGAACCGTCTAAGTTATCAGAAGGAGCGAAATCAACAGAGTCAGAAGCCACAGAGTAAACTACTGCGTAAGTACCGACTGTTAATTGATTTGGTACGTAGCTATTCGGGAAAGAAATAGTAGAATCTACATATCCTGCAGGAAGCATTGCTACTTGCACGCTGTCAATCCAAATTGTATTCAATTGGTCATCAGTTACTTCTGCATAAACAGTTACATTGTTTGCATCAGCAGCACCATTATTTGTAATATCTACCTCGAAGAAGAAAGTATCTGTTCCTACTTGAGTGATAGGCGTACCGAAGTTGTCAGGAGAATAGAAGTAGTCACCTACTACTAAGTCATTCGCTGGCTTTTCGATAAGTTGAACGTCATCTACTAACCAGAAGTAGTAACGACCACTCCAAGTGAAACGGATTTTTACATCATTCTGGCCACCTGCAACAGATGAAATATCTAATAAGATAACACCATCGTTAGTTCCTGTGTTAGAGCCGTTACCAACTACTTCAGGGTTGATTGGAAAGTTTACCCAAGTAGTACCACCATCAATACTAACGTCTAATAAGGTAGAAACTGTACCAGCGTTAGCTCTAGCATACTGATTGAATTTTAAAGAAACATTGTTTTTGCCTGTCAAATCGTAAGAAGGAGAAACCATATCGCCTGAGTGAGTACCTGGATAAGCACCAGAACCTACTGCTACACCACCACCATCATATACATCCGAGTTGTACATAGCACAACCATTTGCTACTGAAGGCGAGTTGATAGCCGTTCTTGTACCCCAAAACAAAGCTGAGATAGTACCACCTGTTCCCATGGCAGCAGTACCATCAGCGGAATGTTCCCAAACTGCACCTACTGGAGTACCAGGGCCAGCAGTATAAGCACCAAAACCACCATTGAATTGCTCCTCAAAATAAACAGTTTGAGCCTGAGCGGAAAAAGCTAAACCGAACATTGCCGCAACAAGTACAGCCCATTTTTTCGTAAAATTAGTCATCATAGAATTCTAAAATTTTAGATTAAAATATGTTGAAGAAATATGTGTAAAATTATTGACGAGAAATAAAGTTTAAGAATTATCTCAAATCAAGTAACTTCAAAAGATTAAAAATTGTTATCCAATTTTGACCTTTTTTTTCAAAAGATTGTCAAAGATAGATTATAAACGTTTAAGAATAAAAAAATCGTAAATGAATGTCCATTCAAATATAAAATAGCCTAATGCACGACAATTCTTTGAGTAGTTTTTCCGAAATCTGACTGGATACTGATAAAATATACGCCACTTGCCCAGTCGGTTGTAGCGTACTTTATGCGTTCCTTCTGAAAATTGTATTTCGTTTCAGAACGAATGGTTTGCCCCATTTCATTCCAAATATCAATTTGTAAGTCAGATATTTTATCTTTCAAATCAATATCCAAGTAAAATTGTTCATCGGCAGGATTGGGGTAAACGTTTACACTTCCTATACTCAATTGCTGTTGGCGAGTATGAGTGGCTTGCGTAATCGTCATTCGGACAACAGCCGTAAACGATGGCCCAAAACCATTCAACTCCCATTTATTATTGTATTTAAGAATGGTCGCATAATTTGCATCATAACTCAAGGCATCGCTAACGGCTATACTGATTTGGTTGGCAGCTCCAGTAAATGATACCATTAAAAAATACCTGCCATTGGGTTTGAGTATTACCTTTGAGCCGCCGCCATTGAGGTCTTCGATATTGGTAACGAAAAAATCGAAATTGTTATCGGTAGCCGAAAAAGTATAGGAAGCCAAGCCCACTTCGGTGACGTGATTATCGCTATTTACATCGAAGTTTAAAAAGAAATTGTCAATAGTGGAGTCGATTTCGTAGAGTTTGAAATTGACGGTTCTACCATTCAAAATTCCTAAACCAGGCTCAATTCCGCAGCTAAATATCACTTTATCGGCATAATATCCACCGCTTTTCATTTCATAAAGGTTGCCAATATCATAATCGCCGCCGCCGCTAGGCTGTGCTGGCACAAAGCCCGTATTGGCATCTTTTGAAAACAGCGTATCGGTAATTCTAAACTTACTGATGATGTGATTATCGAGCGGCAATTGGTCAGTAGAATCTTGCGAAATATGATACTCTAACCGAAAGCTACCTTTGGTAGTGGGCGTATAAAAAGTAGGAATTGCCAAAATCGTACTGTCATTAGGATTTAGATTATTAATCGTCACATCGTCGGTGAACATCAATGCTTGCGATACATCATCGAAAACGGAGGCTTGAAGTTTGAGGTTAGTAGCAGCAGCTAAGCCATTATTTACAATCAATGCACCTAACTCTACGGGGCGAGCGTGAGCGAGCGGCGTGGCAAAATTGGAAGGAATAGCGAAAATATCTATTGCCAAATCGTGTTGTGCTGGCGGTGTGAGGATATTTTGCAACCGAATATCGTCGAGTCGCCAAGCAAATTCGTCGCTGCCTATCCAGCGAAATTGCAAATATACTTTGGGTTGATTAGCGGCTTGATTGCTAATGTCTATTTCTACAATTTGTAATGCGCTCGATACGTCGTTGGGAGCTAAATTGGTAAAAAGCGTGTCGTATTGCCAAGTCAGGCTATCGGTGCTGACTCCGAGCAATGCTCTGGATTGATTGGAAAAATATGCGAACTGGTTTTCGAAGTGAAGCACAACAGCCGACTGATTTGAGCAGTTGATGGCAGCCGTCTCTAGCCTTACATCGTGTGTGATATTATTTAGCACATCCGAATTGAAAAGCGCAAAACCATTTGCAACGGATGCTGCACTAAAATGCGGCTGTCCGCTGGCTAAGGCAGCCGTAGGGTCGTCCGACCAATTCCATTTTACTACCGTGAATACCGAGTCGTAGTTTGCCCAATTGGCAGGAATGCCATTTGAGAAATCTTGTTGCCAAAATGCACTCTGCGCTTGCGAAATGGCGCATAATGATAGTATCAATAAAAAGGATAAAATATACTGCTTCATGTAAATACATCTCATGGTGAAGTATTTTTTTGTAAGAAAAAATCTAGTGAATAGCTACAACGAAAAGACCTCATTCGACTATATAAGAATAGTGAATGTCCAAAATAATGTTATCTTTTCTTTTTTTATAAAAATATCAATCAAGCAGTGAAAGTGAATGGCATTAGGCTAGTTGCCTAGCCTTAAAGGCTAAAGATAGTTGAATATAAATAACAAAGCAAATCTTGTTTTTTTTGAAATAAAAAAGAAATGAATACGCAGAATTGAAAAAAGCCAATCACAGGAATGCGTGATTGGCTTTTTTAGATTCTTTTTTCAGAACAAATTTTACTTAAACTCAATAACGATATAGCCACATTGGCGAGAAAGAGAGCTTTTGCTGAATTTGTATTTTTTAGCAAATTTAGTAGCAGAAGCTATCAAATCCGCATTTTTGGTAGTAGTGCCGCCTTTATTAATATCAACTTTTGCGACTTTGCCCTGACCATCTACGCAAACGTAGAGCTTTACAGTGCCTGCTTCTGTGGTTTCATTGAACAAAGCTGGACGCTCCATCAGTTGGCGTTTTTTCAGACCTCCGATGATAAATTGAGTCGTTTTTCCGTTCGCTTGATTTTTATCTTGGTCGCCTTTATCGTAATCCTTAACTACAAGGTTCGCTTTTTTAGGCTCGTCCACTACTTTTGCACCATTATCCACCACCACTTCCTCTTTAGGTTTATCGTCTGCTTTTACTTCGCCCTTATCCTCTTCTCCAACGTTTGCTTTTTTATCTTCCAACTGATTTTTAGTGGCATAAGCCTTTTCGAGTGCTTTTATTTCATCAAAATATTTTTGAAGCTCGATAGGATATTGCACCATAATCACCGAAAAGATAGACTGTGCATTGGTACTGGATTTGAAAATATTCTGAATATCTCCTTGATATAACTTGAATACCTCTTTAGAGGATTTTTCGTGTGGCACACAGACATAAAAAGTTCTGTCGTTATCGTAAATATGAAATTGAGTAGCTACGGGCGTAATGCTTTCTTGGTCATTTTTATACAATAATTTGACCACCCCTGTCTTATCTGATAATTCCAATAAATCCTCTAAATAATAGCCCTCTAGTTCTGGAACGTCTCCTTTAGCGGTTTGCGCTGCGTAGTCTTTGGTTAAGAAGTTATACTCCTCTAGAGTCGTTTGCGAGTAAGCCGTGAAAATGAATAATACCAAACTTAGTGTTAGTAGAATGCGCTTCATAATAGTATAATTTTTGTGTATTTAATTGATGTAGGTTGATAAATACTACGTAAGTAGTTTTAAATGGGTGCATACATTTTGAAAAAAAATATTCCGCAACAATCTATATGTTTCAGAACATTTATGCTCCAAGAGCTAACACACATCTAAAAAAAAATGTTATTTGAATACAAAAATACGTCATTTATTTTAAACATTAAAATAATTAATATATAAAATAAATACCCGTTGATACTAACCAATTACTATGCCGCAAAATTGCTTAGCAGGTTTTCAAAAGATGTCTTGAAACCTACAATTGGTATTATTTTAAAATCAAAAGCCAAGGCGAACTGTTGCTACCATTGGTAACATTAGAAAATAAATAAACCCGATAAAAGATGATTTTCATCAAGGCACTTAATTTTTATAATTCATTCCTTACTTTTGTAGCTAAATTTTAAAAAGCAAAAAAAAATTATGGCAAATATT
>CALOED010000114.1:0-12598 GCA_942492005.1 uncultured Saprospiraceae bacterium | reverse complement strand
ATGTTTTGTTATGAATTTCTATTATTCCTTTGTTTAAAACTTATTAAAAATAGATGACGCAATTTAACTGTAAAAGCTAAAACCACCAACTATAATTTGTGTTAAATTAAGTTTTGGTGTTTCAAAAAGAATATATTTTTAATTTTTTGTAACATCTCTGACCTAAAGATAAGTGTTATGAATGGAGAGAGCGGCTTTTTTTAGAACATATTTATGTAAAAATCAACTATGCTATTTAACGAAAAGAGCAACACTATCTCTAGTATTGCTCTTTTTTAAAGAAATCGAATAGGTACAGACACCATTCAGCAGTTTTTTATTCCACTATGCTCAGTATCAAATCTTCATTGACATTATCTCCCACCAGAATAGGCGTTTGATATTGTCCTGTATAATATTTGACACTGCTTTTTACATATTTATATACTTCGCCTAGCGTGACGACTTTATCTTTATTGTCATCGGCACCGCCTTTCAACGCTCTTAGCAGAAAATGACTAAATATACCTTGACGCAATCCTGCATTTTCAACTGACGTTTCTTGTGCCTGTGAAGACATCAGCAAAGCAAGCGATGTTTTTTCATCCAATTGTTTGTATAAATCGGTGATGCGTTGGCTTTCGGTTTTTTTAGCTTTATCATTAAGTGCTTCTTCCATCATGCCCGCATAGCAAGCGTCTGTGATACACAGTTTGTATTTCGCTTTGGATTTGTTGAGTAGCTTTTTGATAGTTTTATGCTCTAATACATTATCATATCCATTATAATCAATTGGAAGTAAACCTTCTTTTTCGCCATGTCCTGAGAAAAAGAAAAGTATCATATCTTCTTCATTTGCTTTATTGAATATCTTTTCCATGGATGCAATAATCTTTTGACGAGTAGCACTTTCGTCTATTAATATTACAACTTGACTGTCGGGGAGTGCGCCGCCTTGAGGGCTTTTCAAAAAGGCATACATTCTGTAAGCGTCATCATCGGTATAATTGAGGCTTTGCATGTGCAAATATCTAGCTACACCTACTATTACAGCATATACTTTTGGTTTTTTGGCTGCTTTATTTTCTTTTTGAGCATCTTCACTAATGTCTTCGTTTTTCGGATTCGCCTTTGCTTTATTGTCCTTATCAGCTATAACGAGTTTTCCACGCTGCCATATACCTTTATACTCTGTCCCGTCTTTTTTAGTTAAAGTACCTTTGCCATTGAATACGTGATTGACCCATTCTCCTACGTATTTGTCGCCCGTAGCATAATAGCAAACGCCTTCTCCGTGCGCTTTGCTGTCTTTGAAGTCTCCCATATATTTCGACCCATCAGCATAAACATAAGTGCCTTGCCCGTTGTTGCAATTGCCGCTTACGCACTGTGCTTGTACCATTTGAATGGAAAACAGGATGATAATGTGTAAAACAAGGTACTTCATTCTTCTAAGTCATTATTAATTGACCTTAGTTCAGTTTATTCCATTTTTTTTATAAAAGTCTGAACATTGTCTATTGGATGAATATTTGGTTTCGTGCTTTATTTTTTGCTTCGCAAAAATGAGTCCTAATTGAATATTGTGTCATTTGAAATTCAAAAAATGATGCTAAAATGTTAAAAATCAAAAAGTTTTACACGAAAAAGTTTTTTCCATCAAAATCACGCCGATGGTATTAGTCATTGACGACTTGCGCACGAGGCAGCCCTGTAAGTGATGCTTCAAATTTGATTCTAGCTACGCCTTTTACTTCGCTAATCGGCATATCGGGATTGTACTTGCCAAATAATGCTGGATTTTGATAATTTCGAGTGTATGATTTGACTTGTCTGCTCACATAATTGAACAATTCAGAAATCGTTACCATATTATTTCGGTCTCTATCCGCATTGCCTTTTAAGCCTTGTATTAGAAAATGACTAAATGTGCCTTGTCGAAGTTTAGAACTTTCCATTGATTTTTCGCCCGCTTGCGAAGAGACCATTACAGCGATTTGAATAGGACTATCTATAAAGCCAAATACTTCATCTCTGGCCATATCGGGGCGAAAGCCCGCACCCTTAGAAGCAACTAAACCTCCTGAGTGACAAGCATCTGCAATACAAATTCTGTTTTTAGATTTGGATAAACTCAATAAGTTATTGACTTCGTTGAAGGTAAGTTTGTTGTTTTCGCCATCATAATCGTAAGGTAGAAAGCTGTCTTCTTTGCCACGCCCTGAGAAATAGAAAAGTATCACATCATCTTCGCTGGCTTTGGCAAACATATTCCGCAAATTTTTGACTATATTTTCTTTTGTAGCACTTTCATCTATAAGTACTTTGATTTGTTCGTCGGGCAATGCGCCCCCTTCTGGACTTTGAAGAAAAGCAAATAATTTGTAAGCATCGTCATCCGTGAATTGTAAGCGTCTCATGTGATTGTAAGCTGCCACACCTACTACTACTGCCCATACTTTTGGCATTTCCTTTTGAGAAATACTCAATACCTCTAGTAATTTCCCTTCTTCCCAAATCGCTTTGATTACTCGCCCCTTCGTTTCGTAAAAAGTGCCTTCTCCATGAAATTGATGCGCTTTCCAGTGTCCAATATATTTATTTCCATTACTATATTGACACATTCCATAGCCATTTGCTAAGCTATCTTTGAAGCCGCCAGTATAAGATGTATTATCTACATATATATAAGTACCTTCTCCGTTTACGCAGATCCCATTCACACATTGAGCAGATAAGGTAGTCGCAAAAAAGAATATACCTGTTATTAATAATAACTTTGTTAGTCTTGTATTCATATTAGAAGTATGATTTCTTGTCTTATTATTGTTTGGATAAAACGAATTTCTGAACTCAATTTGTTAGAAAATACCATTAATTTTATGCGAAAATTATTAATTATGTGACATAAATACATATCAATTTAAAAACATAAATAATATTTATATACATTTTTTCAACTTCGTATCTCTGTTCAGTTTAAAACGCTTCTACTACTAGGTGGCACTATTGTTATTTTTTCAACAAATGCTTTAAGTCCATTACGCCAATAAATAAGCCAATTTCCAATATTTTCTTTATCCTACTGTTAATGAGTATTCTAAACATATTAGTATCTCTAATAAAAAATATAGCTATATCAATATACGTGACAATTAATCACACAAAATTAGTTTTTGGTTTCCTGTCCATCACCCGCTCTCAAAAAGGACAAAAACTCTTGTAAGTTACTAGAAATAAGATTTTTAGCATTTCAATTTTATGAATATAAAATATTGTTACCTTTTATTTATCTAGCCCTAAAATAAAAAGGTTCTTTGATGTTTTTTTTGCATTTTGCTGTAAAACGCAAGAAAAATCATCAAAGAACCTATATGAAAATTTCAGGCTCGATGGCTAACATCCAACCTAAATGTATTGTTATTCCTCTTTCTTTTCGCCATCTATTTCTATGTCAGGTGTTTCTACCTCAACATCCTCAATAGCGGCTACGGCATCTTCAACCGCATTATTACTCGTATTTTCGAGCATATTTTCGTCTGTTACATCTTTTTTGTCCAAACTAGCAAAAAAGCGTCGTTGAAAAAAAATGATAATCATAACGCCAATCGTAATAGAAGAATCAGCTATATTGAAAACAGGTCTGAAAAACTGAAAAGTTCTATCGCCCAGCAAGCCCCAAAAGTTGCCTTCATAAATTGGGAAATACAACATATCCACTACTTTGCCGTGTAAAAAGCCCGCATAGCCGCCCTCTTCGGGAAACATCACCGCAGGGCCCGGCAAATGATAAGAACTTGCCGAAAAGATTAAACCATAGAAGGCACTATCCAAAATATTGCCCAATGCGCCCGCCAAAATCAATGAAATACTAGCAATTAAGCCCTTGTGCGCACCTTGTTTTATCAACAAACGGATGTAGTAAATCATAAATCCGACTGCAATGATTCTAAAGATACTCAACGCCAACTTTCCATAATCGCCGCCCAACTCCAAACCAAACGCCATACCAGGATTTTCAGTGAAATGCAACCTGAACCAATCCAGTCCCATTACGAAAATTTCATCATTGTACAACATGGTTGTCTTCACCCAAATCTTCAAAGATTGGTCAAATACCAATACCAATATCACTAATAAAACAGCTAATTGTCCGCTTTTAATTTTCACGCTACTTTGTTTTTTCTCATTCTAAGAAATTAGGGAAACATCAGTTCAACCTATAATTCCTAATACATCACACACCTAGTACGACGCTTTTATTGTAAATATTATTACTCGCTTCCTGTAAAATTTCCTGCAAAAGTAATAAAAGTTTCTAATTCGGTTTGGCACACAAAAGGAGTTGGATATTTAGAATAACACCAACTCCTTTCTAATGTTGTCTAACTTGTTTTTTATTCTAAAAAGGAATAAAAGCTCTAGGGTCCACGGGTTTGCTATTGTACCACAACTCAAAATGTAAGTGCGGCCCTTCCGAAAGTTCGCCCGTATTACCAATAATGGCGATGGCTTCGCCTGCGTTCACTTTATCGCCCACTTTTTTGAGTAGTTTAGAATTGTGTTTATAAAAGGAAATCAAATTATTGCTATGCTGAACCGCTATCACGTAACCCGTCTCGAAAGTATAATCCGATAAAATCACCACTCCGCCTAAAGTAGATAAAATAGGAGAATTGGTAGAACCCACTAAATCAATCCCGTAATGCTCTTTTTCTGCATGATAATCGTCGCTCACAACTGCGCCCTTAACAGGCTTCACGAAATAAAGCTGCTCCAAAGAGTTATCATTAGAAGATACTACTGCCGAACCAATATTGCCCAAAGACTGCATTTCATCTCGTTCTATCTCGGTACGCAGCGCATAGTCTTCCGGAATTGGGTCCACGTCGTAGTCCATAGAATCCAAGCTCAAATCCTCTTCGGGTATTATTTCCTCTTCTTGCGGCTCAATATTGCCTGTCAGCACCTTTTTTATGGTTTTAATATAAAGCTCCGTAGCTTCCAGTTGCTTTTCTGCTTCGCTTAATTTTTTCTCTAAATTCCGAGATTTGCTAATCGCTTGCGCATCCCCATAGCCAGGAATGTACTCCTTGAGCGGCGTAAAAGCAATAGCCAACGTTACAAAAATCACTAAAATAACTAATATTGAACTCGCTAATATATATACATTCAAGCGAGTCAGGCGGTATGAACCTACTTCCTCAAACGTCTCATCGTTCATCACTACCAGACGATAAGTGTTTTTCATACCTTCAAGCCATGCTTGATATTTTTCTCTAAAATTCTCCATACAATAGGATTGTTAAATAACGGTAAAAAGTAAACTTTGTGAAATGAGGCGTTAATTTTTAAGTGTTAGGTTATTTTTCATAATGAATGATTTTATAATATCTAAAACGATGGTTGCGTAATTCCAACTTGTTGAAATGATTGTAATAAATCCAACTGCTCCTGATAACAATAGCCCACGTTTTGATGATTTTCAATTTGAGATTTAATATTTTCAGCTAAAAACTGAGCTAAATTCGCAGGAACGGCATTACCTATCATTTTATATCCTGCTGCGACTTTTTTGTAATGAAATACAAAATCATCGGGAAAAGTCTGAACTCTAGCACACTCTCTCACGCTCAATCTTCTGTAAAGATGTTCCTTCCCAGACACAAAAACTCTTTTATTCTTTTCTACAAATTTCATTTTGGGAGCTTGCGGATGAATAGGTGCGTGTCTTCCTCCTGCTTGAATAGTGAATGATTGCTCTTCCCAACTCCTTACTCGATTTCTTGACATATAAATAGTAGAAAACCCACCCGTCATGTATTCATGATTAGGAATTAAACATTCGTTTTCGTTAGAATAGTTTTTATCTTTTGCAGGAAGTGCTTTATTTTTTAAATTTCCAATAGCTTCTTTTAAAGTGATTTTAGGGTATTTTTTTGTAGGAAATTGGAATTGAAACCCTAAATCTTTACGAATACCAATAAAGAAAACCCTTTTTCTATCTTGTGGCACATTATAGTCAGAAGCATTTAGTAGCTTAAATGACAGTTCGTAGCCTGTGCCTGCGTTTTTGAACAATTCTTTAATATTATTCAACGCCTCACCATGTCTTGAGGAAAGCATTCCACTCACATTTTCTGCAAGAAAAAACTTAGGTTGCTTGGCATCTAAAATTCTAATAAAATCAAAAAACAGTTGTCCTCTTTTGTCTTTAATTCCCCTCAAAGCTCCTGCCTCACTCCAGCTTTGACAAGGCGGACCTCCAATAATTCCATCGCATTCAGGGACTTCGTTAGCCTCTATTTTTGTAATACTTCGCTTATCCAGAATGGTATTCAGATGGTTTTTCATAAGTTTCCCAAGTTTCTTTATCGTATTCATTTGCCCAAACTACATCAAACCCTGCCTTTTCAAACCCTAGGTCTAGCCCTCCAGCACCTGCAAAAAATGAGACTACTTTCATCATTTATTTTTTGTTGAATTAACAAAATTATCAAAAGTATTTCTCATAAGAAAGTCTTTTGCAACAATATTGTTTGTCTATTTAGTTCTATTTTAAGTGGTTTTAGCGTCGTATGATTATTTTATAAACCAAGGACATCAAGGCATTTCTTATGTCCTTATTTCAAAAAAAACACATCAAATCCATTCAAAAGAAATATTTTTGTAAAGTTATGAGTAATTATTGGCTATTCAAACGTTATTAACAATTGAATAACTAAAGTAATCCTTTCGATTTTATAATTTTATAAACCGATTACTTGCTTTTTAATAACTTCACGCCTTTGGGTTTTTTAAGACTTGAAGTCAATAAAACAAAAATAATTATGTATTAGTGCCGAAGTTTGCCTAACGAGCGAATTTTACACCATTACGAAATCTAGATAAAATCTTAATATTTTGAAAACGATACAATCAATTTTCACCCTTTTATTGGTCTTAGCGTTGTCTTTTACAGGTTTTTCGCAAGAAGCAAAGACCAAAAAGAAAGAATCTAATTCGGCTTTGAATAAAGCTTATCACAATGTAACGGCTAAATTTAACGGCTATTTCAATGCTCAACTAAAACTGAGATGAAGCTATTGATAATTTAAATAATCAATACACGGATAATTATAATCAAATATTGGATATGTATAAATATATGGCGGTTTCAGATGCTAAGTCTGCTGCGCCTGTATTGGATGAAGCCATTACAAAAGCTGGCGTTGATATTAAATTGCATCCCAAAAGCCAGTATGCCGATGATTGTTATTTATTGATAGGTCAGTCGCAGTATGTGAAGCGTGATTTTGAAGGCGCAGAAAAGACTTTTGATTACGTTATCACCACCTTCGACCCAAAGAGTAAAAGCAATCCTAAGAACAAGGGATTGTCTGCCAAAGAGAAGAAAAAGCAACGAGAGCAAGCCGCAAAGGATAAGAAAAAGCAGCGAGAGGCAGATAAAAAAGCAAGGGCAAAAGAACGAGAATTGATAAAAGAAGCTCGCAAAAAGGCTCGTGAAGCTCGAAAAAAAGGCGATAAAGATGCGACTTACGAAGATTTTATGCCCAAAGCAAAGGAAGAAAAGCCAAAGGAGGAAAAGGGAGATAAACCAAAAAAATACATCTTGAAGCATCGCCCGATACGTCAAGATGCTATGATTTGGTTGGCTCGCACCAAGATTGAACGTGGAAAATACGACGAAGCAAAAGTATGGATTAGTCGATTGCAAGAAGATAAAACACTTGTAAAATCGTTGAGAGGCGAATTGGCAGCTATCAATGCGTATTTGTTTTTAAAACAAAAAAACTATGAAGGTGCAATTGCTCCGCTAGAGGACGCTATCAAGAACGCCAAAAATAGGAAACAAAAGGCTCGTTTTGCTTTTATTTTAGCTCAAATCCATCAGAATGCAGGTCGTCAGGAAGATGCGGCGATTGCGTTTCAGCGAGTGATTAAGTTTCGTCCAGCTTACGAAATGGAGTTTAGCGCACGTTTGAATATGCTTAAAAATACGTTCTCGAATGATGGCGTAGCATTAGCAGATGCCGAAAAGCAGTTGCTAAAACTCCTCAAAGATGAAAAAAATGAAGAGTATCAAGACCAAATTTATTACACCTTAGCTGAAATTGCATTTAAAGCGAGTGAGGATAATAAGGCAATCAGCTATTTGAAAAAATCGGTGTATTACAACTTTGGAAATCAGTCTCAAAAATCGGAATCTTATCTAAAATTAGCCGATACTTATTATACTAAAGAAAATTACGTAGATGCTAAATATTATTATGATAGCACGCTCACTGTGATTGATAAGACTGATGGGCGTTTCGATTTAGTAGATAACAGAAGCAAATCATTGACGGATATTGCCAAAAATATTCAAATCATTGAGAAACAAGATAGCTTCTTGAATATCAAATCGCTGATAGATGCCGAAAAGGAAAAAGAATACATGAGCATTGCTCAAAGAATATTGGATGAGCGTGAGAAAGCCAAAGCTTTACTAACAAAGGCAAGCAAGAGTATAACAATTGCTAAAACGCCAACGTGCAGCAGATGCAGCTAATCTTGGCGATAAATCTAATAGCAAAGATGTACCAACTTTTTGGGCCTATAATGCCAGAGCCGTGGATAAGGGCAAGCGAGAGTTTGAAAAAATATGGGGTAGCGATAGAAAACTGACCGACAACTGGCGACGCTCAAAACGCTCAGGTGCGGGCGGAGATGTGGATTTCGCAGATGGTGTTCAAGAAGAAATATTTGATTTGACAAAAGATGAAGCCATTGCCCTATTCAAGCAAATAGGCGTGCCGATGGACGATAAAGCGGCTGAAAATGCGAATAATTCGGTAATTGATGCCATGTCGGCATTGGGTACTTTGTATAGAGAGCGATTGAATAATATTCAGAAATCTGTGGATATTTTGGAGCAACTCGTCCGACGCTACCCTGACAACAAATATAAACTGGAGAGCCTTTATGCCTTATATATTCAGCACAAGCAATTGAACAATACATCGGAAGCAGCTAAATACAGGGCGCAAATCTTGAAAGAGGCAGCCAATTCTAAATTTGCAAAAGCCATAGAAGACCCGAACTTTTTAGCTGGAGAAAAGGCAAAAGAGCAAGAAATGCAAGCGTTGACTTATAATTCGGCTTATGCAGATTTGCGGGTAAAGATGGAAAATTTTCGGATGCTCGTAATAAGATGGACGGCACAGAGGCTAAATTCGGTAAAGATTACACGATGAAGTCCAAATTTGCGCTATTGGGTGCAATGGCTACGGGCAGCATTGACGGCGTAGATGCCTATAAGCAGGCATTAAATGAGGTAAAAAGTAAATACGCCAAAACGCCAGAGGCTGACAAAGCACAAGAGATTTTGGATATTTTGGGTGGCAAAAAAACCGTTGGTGCTAAGCCTGCCGCATCTAAAGATGATGGGAAAGCCAGCGTGGATCCTGCTACGGGTTTCACAATTGATGATAATTCTAATCATTATATCATGGTGATTTATGATAGCAAAAAAATAAAACAAACGGCAGCAGTAGCGTCCGTAGCTGATTACAATACCAAATATCATAGATTGAAACGATTGAGAGTCAGCAATTTTTTGATTTCGATTGAAATACCTACTATACTTGTGCGTAGATTCAAATCGAGAACCGAGGCGATGGCTTACGTAACGGAAGTAGATAAGAATAGAGAAGAGTTTTTGGGCGTAAAAGATGATAAATTTGAAATTATTACCATCAATCAAGAGAATTATAAAGTGGTATTGAGAGACCGTTCTAAATGGGATTCTTATTTAAATTTCTTTAGAAGCGAATATTTAGGAAAAGGAGAAGATTAGCCGCAAATAGGCTGATATTAATCCAGATGGCTATTGCATTTTATAAAATGTAGTAGCCATTTTTTTTTACCGGTTCTTTGAAAATTTTTTGTGGTTAAGACAATGGTTTTCAAGCCATTGTCCTAACTTTTTGAAAAGCAACAGCCATTCTCACTATGGCGTTATCCATTGCCCCGCATCTTTAGTGCGGGGTTATATTACAAAAGTTAAAACCCAAAAACTTGTCAATTTTTTCAATCCCCACACTGAAGATGTCGGGCTATTGATTTTCCTTATGGGGAATATTTAACGCAACATGATTAAGTAGCTGAAGGCAATATATTAAAATTAAAAATTATCACCGTTAGTCCTTTTTCTTGAAAATTGTCGAAAATAGCCGTCGCCATTGTTTTTTGCTGTTTTTCGGAGAAGCCGAAAATCGCCTAACTGCGCCTCGCAGTTCAGCGAATAGCAAAAAACAATGAGCAAAGGCGACTTCGACGGCTTTTTGCTTCTTTTTAGCTGGAAAAAGATGAATCTTAACCCTACCTTATATTTTCGCTATCTTTTTTCCTTATCGGGAATGGCTGTTTAAAATATATAAAAAATTATAAATCGTTAAAAATCAATAGATTAATAAATTTTGGCACGCCTCTTGAATTATTAAGAGCAGAACCACTTATTTAATTGCCAGCTAAATCAATCTATAATGAAATCATCAATAACGTCTTTCCTTTTTACCTTTTTTGTTATCGTATCGCTTCAAGCACAATCTGATATTTCTAAAACACCAACTACTCAAATTAAAGCAAGCGTCCTAGTTTCTAACCAACTGATAAACGGCACTTTAGATAATTCCAATATCACGGCATTGACCGAAGCCGTTTGGACAATCGACAACAACAAAGGCGGAACATTCAGATTAGAATACAAAGGAAGCGTTGATATATATTTATACGTCAAAGAAGGCAATGAATTGAAGCAAGTAAATTT
This sequence comes from uncultured Saprospiraceae bacterium, assembly GCA_942492005.1. Taxonomy (GTDB): domain Bacteria; phylum Bacteroidota; class Bacteroidia; order Chitinophagales; family Saprospiraceae; genus CAKZLL01. Next base: position 1,809 of record CALOED010000114.1, on the reverse strand, counting down.
CTTTCCCGTAGATGGTTCGCCTGTAAATTTTCAATTATTGAAAGGCAAAAACTACATTATCAAAGTATTTCCGAGTTTTGGAGCTCACGAAATAGAAAACTATTCATTGAAGTTAGTAGAAAAATCTTAGTTGGAAAAGCATTAAAAAACGAAAAGCCGTCCGTGAAATCATTCACTGGACGGCTTTTTTATAGCTAAAAAATTAAATTCTGCTTATCAAGACTTACTGAATAAAATTAATACTCTTTTTGATAAAGTCCGTTAGTTCCTTACCCTTTAGCATATTTTGGTTGAGACGAGCCAAGTTATACAAGTATTGAACGAAATCTCCCTTTTCTTCTTCGGTCTCCAAAGCCAACAATTTATCTGTTATTAAGCTATGATTGGTGTTTACCACTACGTTGTACGCCTCTGGTGCTGCGCCCATCGAATTGCCCGAAAGTCTTGACATCTCTTGCATACGACGCATAAACTCAGGTCTGGTAATCACTACCGGCATATCGTCTGGCGAAAGTGCCGTCATTTCTACCGTTGCGCCACCTGCTACGGCATTCTCAAAAATTCCCTTCACCTCCTCTTGCACATCATCCGTCAAAACGCTCTCCCGCTTTTCGTCTTTATCAATCAATTTATCCACCGTATTGGCATCTACTCGACTGAACGATAAGTTGTCATACTTATACTCAATGTGCTGAATAAAGTGAGAATCCAAGATATTATCAAAGTCCAAAACATCGTAACCATACCCCTTCGCCGCTTCCACAAAACTGTGATGCTCCGTCGGATTATTAGAATACAAAACGACTGCTTTTTCGTTTTTGTCCGTTTGGTTTTCCTTGATTTTTTCTTTGTATTCCTCAATGGTGAAATGCTCGCCATCTACATTCTTCAATAAGACAAATTTCTTCGCCTTATCATAGAATTTTTCTTCGCTAATCATACCATACTTCACAAAAGCGTTGATGTCAGCCCACTTATTTTCGTAATTCTCACGGTCTTTTTTGAATAAGTCGTGGAGTTTGTCCGCTACTTTTTTGGTAATATACGACGTGATTTTCTTCACGTTTCTATCACTTTGCAAATAACTTCTCGAAACGTTGAGCGGAATATCTGGCGAGTCAATCACACCATGTAGTAACATCAAAAACTCTGGAACTATCTCATTCACATTATCCGTAACATATACTTGATTAGAGTACAATTGGATTTTGTTTTTCTGAATTTCGAGATTGTTCGTCAGTTTCGGAAAATACAAAATACCCGTCAAGTTGAAAGGATAATCTATATTTAAATGAATCCAAAACAACGGCTTATTGCTATAAGGATAAAGTTCGTCATAGAATTTGAGGTAATCCTCTTCCGTCAATTCAGCAGGCTGCTTGCGCCACGCAGGATTAGTATTATTGACCGACTCTTCGTTGAAACGAATTTCGACAGGCAAAAACTTACAATATTTGTTCAACAACTCCTTGATACGAGACTCTTCCAAATATTCGGCGCTATCATCATCTATATGAAGCACAATATCCGTACCTCTACAGTCTTTTTCGATACTCTCTGTGGTATATTCAGGGTCGCCCTCGCAAGTCCATTTTACGGCAGGCGCATCTTTATAAGATTGCGTCAAAACGTCCACCTTGTTCGCCACCATAAATGCAGAGTAAAAACCCAAACCAAAATGCCCGATAACGCTACCTTCTTCGTATTTCTGCAAAAACTCCTGCGCACTCGAAAACGCCACTTGATTCAAGTATTTTTCTACTTCCTCATTGGTCATCCCGATACCTCTATCCCGAATCGTCAATGTTT
>CALOED010000113.1:0-2667 GCA_942492005.1 uncultured Saprospiraceae bacterium | reverse complement strand
ATTGCTTCTTCAGCCGCAGTATTGAGCGATGAAGAAATGGAAGCAGGCGTGGCGTTGGTGGATATTGGCGGCGGAACGACTGATTTAGCGATTTTCCACGAAGGCATTATTCGTCATACGGCGGTGATTCCGTTTGGTGGCAATGTCATTACCAAAGACATCAAGGAAGGTTGCGTGGTCATGGACAGACAAGCCGAGCAACTCAAAGTAAAGTTTGGTTCTGCTCTAGCAGAAGAAGTCTTTGACAATCGTGTGATTACCATTCCAGGATTGAAAGGTCGTGAGCCAAAGGAAATCGCTGAAAAGAACTTGGCAAAAGTCATTCAAGCCCGTGTGGAAGTGATTTTTGACCACGTATTCTGGGAAATTCGCCGTTCGGGTTACGAACGCAAGTTGATAGGCGGCATCGTTTTGACGGGCGGAGGCTCTCTTTTGAAACACATCGAAAAGTTAGTCGCATTTCATACCGGAATGAGTACTCGTATCGGTACGCCTGTCGAGCAATTGGCACACGGCTACACAGAAGAAGTCGGCAGCCCGATTTATTCTACGGCTATTGGCTTGTTGATGAAAGGCATCACCGAATGGGAAGCAAACCCTGTGTATCGAAAAGATAAAACCTCTAATCCTGATGCTAATGAAACTGTAAAGGCAAAAACAGTGGCAGACGACGACGATGAAGAACTGAGTCCTAAAGCAAGTTGGTATCAGACTATTTTTAGAAAAACGAAAGAATGGTTTGAGGCTGAACCTGATAGCGATTTGTAAATGAAAAATAGGATTTGAGAATTAGGATTGTATTAATTAGAAGTCAAAAAAAATCCCGTTAGGGGCAAGGCCGTGTATGTTAGTACAATCAATTTCAAAAAAATAAACAAACAACTTATTGTTTTTAAATTTTCAAACTCAAAAACTAAATATTTCAAAAAAATAAAACAAAATCGACTCAATATTTAAATTATTCATCATCAAATTTTAAAAAAGCAAACTTAAATATTGCAAATATTATAAATTTTAAATATTTTTGAAACAAAATGTATTTAATTTTAAGTTAAATACATCAGACAAAATAAAGAGACACCTCTTTTTCGCAATGAATGCAGCAAATTGTAAAAAAAATAAGCCGTAAACATAGCGAACGTTCTGAAAAACAAAAAATCTAAAAAGCCATGCAATTTAATATGTCAAAAGATTCTACATCTATAATCAAGGTTATTGGAGTAGGTGGCGGCGGAAGCAACGCCGTCAATAATATGTTTGAAAAAGGTATCGTAGGCGTTGATTTCGCTGTGATGAATACCGACAATCAAGCATTGGACTTGAGTCCTGTAAAGAATAAAATTCAATTGGGCCCTACGCTTACAGAAGGTCGTGGAGCAGGTTCTAAGCCAAATATCGGTCGAGAAGCGTGCATTGAGTCCGAAGAAGACGTAAAACAATTGTTCAGCGATGAGACCAAAATGATTTTCATCACGGCTGGAATGGGCGGTGGTACGGGTACAGGTGCCGCTCCTGTGATTGCGAAAGCAGCGCAAGAGTTGGACATTTTGACCGTAGGTATCGTGACGATGCCGTTTACCTTTGAGGGTCGTCGCCGTCAGAAGCAAGCGCAAGAGGGTTTGGAGGAATTTAAAAAGTACGTAGATACTTTAATTGTGATTTCAAATGATAAATTGCGTGAAATTCATGGTAACTTGTCTTTGACACAAGCATTCTCTCAGGCAGATAATATTTTGACGACTGCTGCCAAAAGCATCGCTGAAATTATTACCGTGCCAGGTTATGTAAACGTGGATTTCGAGGATGTAAACACCGTTATGCGTGGCAGTGGCGTTTCGATTATGGGAACGGCTACAATGGAAGGCGACGAACGTGCAAGACGTGCCGCTGAGGCTGCTTTAAATTCTCCTTTATTGGAAGAAAATGAAATTCGTGGCGCAGAACACATCTTATTGAACATTACTTCTGGTACAAAAGAGGTAACGATGGATGAGATTTTTGAAATCACAGAATACATTCAAGAAGAAGCTGGATTTGGTACAGACTTGATTTGGGGTAACTGCTTCGATGAAAAATTGGGCGAAAAATTGACCGTAACCGTGATTGCTACTGGTTTTGAGCGAAAAGGAGACAAAAAAGCAGCTCCAGAGCCAAAGCGAGAAAAAATCGTGGTGTCTTTAGACGACCACCCGGAAGTAAAAAAAACTCAAAAGCGTCGCAATACCGTAACTTTTGATGTGCCGCCTCGACGAAAAGAAGCTATTCGTCCTGCACAGAAAAGAAACGAAGAAGTGGAATCTGATTTGCCAAAACGTAGCAATGAACGCAATTTGCACGTTCGCTTGAATAATCCACATACTTTGAAAGAATTGGAAAACGAACCAGCTTACATTCGCCGCAAAGTCCGTTTAGATGATGTGCCGCACTCATCAGAAAAAATATATTCTGAATACGTTTTATCAGATGATGACCAGCCAGAATTTAAAAAAGGTAATTCTTATTTGCATGATAATGTAGATTAATCAATGGTGATATATTTTGCATGGTTTTTACGCCTTCAAAGATGCTCTGTTTTCAGTGCATTTTTGAAGGTGTTTTTTTTTAGAGGATACGGCTTGTTTTAAAATCCAACAGTAAATAATATTCCTCTATTTTTCTCTAAGTATC
>CALOED010000112.1:0-3297 GCA_942492005.1 uncultured Saprospiraceae bacterium | reverse complement strand
GAGTTGTTTTGAAAAATTGCAAAATATCGGCAATAGGCATACCTAGAGCGTATAAAGTGCCTACTAAAGCCCCTGCGCTGCTTCCCGAAATGGCACTAATCGTAAAGCCCAATTCTTCTAATTTTTCTATAAAGGCGATATGCCCTACGCCCTTTACACCACCTCCACTTAATACTAAATGAATAGGTTTAGCTCGGTCTAGTTGTTGAAATACTACTATTTCCGTATTCATTTTTTGGATTTCTTTTTTCATCTCGAATGGTTTTTTGAGTGAAGTATCGAAGTCGTTTTTGTTTAATTTACTTCTGTTCTTCTGTTTGGTGCTTTTTTAATTTATTGGTAGCCCGTCAATTGTAAGATTGACTTGCGAGGTTTCAAAGACCTTGTAATTCAAAATTCATAGCATTACATTTACAGCACGACCCATTTTTTTTTGAACTAAGTAGTCAGACCAGACAGGTTTTTATTTTGACTTCTTACTTATACTCATTAATAGCAGTGTTAATATCACAATCATAGCTGCAAGAATTGGGGGATTGTTTTGAAGAAAATTATTTTGACCAATAGCCAATGATAGAATAGCTACCAACAGCAAAACCAACGATATGGCGAATAAGGTCAATTGAATGCTATCATACAAACTTAATTTGCTCATGATGTTGAATTAGACTTTTTTTAGTATAAAAAAATAAGAGACCGCTATGATTACAATAACGGTCTCCGTCGGAATTGCTAAAATGAACTTAAAAACAAAGACCTTTCAGATGAAAATACTTTATGAATTAAGACCAAATGCGTAATAATACTCGCCTGGAATATCTTCGTAAATTCCCTCTAGCATCACACCGCCTTTTTTATTTTCTAATATTTCGACCATTTCATCTACCGACTTAATCGCTTTACCGTCAATTCGTGTGATGATAAAGCCATCACGCATTTGGGTATGCTTGCGAAGTTTGCCAGAGTAAAGTTTTTTGACTTTCACACCACCTTTAATCTCTAGTTTTTTTGCCAAAGCCTTATCTACATCTTCAAAATCAGCACCTAATGTCTTGATGATTTCACGATTATCTTTGCTAGTCAGTGCCGTATTACCATCTCTGTTATTCAAAGTCACTTTTAGTTTTTTTTCTTTGCCCTTTCTATTGATAGTCAAAATCACGACTTCGCACGGGCGATACCTTGACAATCATACCTTGTAGTTCTGGCGAAGTATTGATGGCTTTTCCGTTTATTTTAACAATTACGTCGCCTACTTTTACGCCTGCTTTGCCCGCAGCACTGTTTGCCATTAAGCTATCTACATACACGCCTTGTGTCAAATCGAGGTCCTTTTCTTTAGCAAAACTACCATCTATCGTGCGTATCATTATGCCCAACACTCCACGTTGAACATTGCCATACTCTATCAAATCTTTAATGACCTTATTCACAATATTGGCTGGCACTGCAAAGCCGTAACCACTGTAAGCCCCCGTAGGGCTTGCAATAGCCGTATTGATGCCTATCAGCCCACCTTCGAGATTGACTAATGCGCCTCCGCTATTTCCCGGATTGATAGCGGCATCCGTTTGTATGAAGTTTTCGATGGCGTATTGCTCTTTTAAAATATTGATATTACGCCCTTTCGCACTCACGATACCTGCCGTTACGGTAGAGTTGAGGCTGAAAGGGTTGCCTACTGCCATTACCCATTGCCCAACTTTGACCTCATCCGAATTAACTAAAGGCACAACGCTTAAATCTTTGGCCTTGATACGAAGCAATGCCAAATCGGTAGATGGGTCGGTACCTACTACGGTTGCTTTGTAGTTACGGTTGTCATGCAGAGTCACTTCCACGTCGTCGGCATCTGCAATGACGTGATTGTTGGTGACGATATATCCGTCTTCGCTAATGATAACGCCCGAACCCGTGCCTACTCGTGCTGGCGAAGGCCTTCCTTTGGGGTTAGGGTTTTGAAATTTGAATTGTGGGCCGAAGAAGTTTTCAAATTCATCGCCAAAGAAATCCTTAAAAGGAGATGGCATCGAACGATATGGATAAGAATTGTTATCAGCATATAGCTGCGTGGATTTGATATGTACCACACCATCAATTACTTTTTCGGCAGTAGCCGTAAAATCTAATGGTACTACTTTTCCGTCTTCTATGGTGTAAACGGCACTTTGAGATGGAGTGCCACTGATGTGTTGGATTTTTACAGTTTTGTTATCACTGTTGAAATAAGAAAATAATCCAATACTTGATACGCTAACGACTAAGGCAATTAAGCCTGAGAATAGATAATTTTTGTTGAGATTTTTAAAAGTTGTCATCGCTGATTTTTATTTTACTAAAAAAAATAGATGAACTAAGTCATGTCATAGAAATTCAGACCCGAAACCATTGAGGTCTCGGGTCTTTTTAATTGTTAAACTTTAATTAATGAAAATTAATCCCGATAAGAGCAGGAGGCTAAGCAATTTGAATCATTCGAGCTGGTTTTTCTTTTGCTTCTTCTTTTTTAGGAAGTGTTAAGCAAAGGATACCATTTTCGTATTTTGCTTCAATATTAGCATCATCTACCACACGATTATTTAAGTTGAAAGAACGTTGGAAAGATTGATAGCTAAACTCTTTACGAGTATAATTTTCATTTTCTTTAGTTACACTTTCATTCTTTAATTCGCTCTTAATGGTGAGCGTGTTATTGTGCAATTCGATTAGAAAATCTTCCTTCTTCATGCCCTGCGTCGCCATTTCTACCACAAAGTTATCCGCATTTTCTTTGATGTTTACGGATGGTAGGGTGCTTTGAGTGGCCGAATAATTGCGGTTTGACCAATCGAATAAGTTATTCCAATCGTCATCAAAAAATCTTGAAAGTGTTGGTAATAAATTACTTTTTACTGGTAACATATTCAATAATTTTTTAATTGATTAATAAAAAATAGTTTTACATCGGTCTGAACTGACTAAAAGATATTATACAACATCTCTTGCCCTTCCTACACGATTTCAAAAGTTTGCTTGACTACTTCTAAAAGTAACCTTGCTTTTTATGTTTTATTAATTCAAAAACAATGGGACAAGTCCACATTGAGTACTGAAACACACATTTTTACTTTTAAAACAGTGTATGTAGTCAGTCTTACGATTGTTTTATATTATATATATGTACAACTGAAATGCCAGTTCTTTTTTTTATTTAAAAAAATGACAGAAAGACAGTTTTTGTTAAAAAATGTTAATATGAAGAGTTTTGGGGCTGAAATAATTTCACTAAAAGTATGCCATATTGACATTAGGTGTGTA
>CALOED010000111.1:0-18072 GCA_942492005.1 uncultured Saprospiraceae bacterium | reverse complement strand
CAATAGTTTGCTATCAGGCGAAAAATCAATATCTGTGATTTCTCTCCTATGGAGATTGTAAAAAAAAACACGTTTTTTCGTTGCCCAATCCAAAAACTCTACGCTTTTATCCATAACGATGGCGAGCCTTCGACCGTCAGGAGAGAACTTAATCACCTCAATTTCATAATTTTGAGTATTTATGGTTTGTTCCTCTTTCTTTTTATGAATATTCCAAATGGTAATCTTATTTTCAAAAAAACCGCCACCATAAACGATAAACTCCATATCAGGCGAAAAACAAACTGAATTTATTTTTTCCTTATCCGTATCAAAATCATTTATAATAGCTCCTGTTTTGACATTCCACGTTTTTATAGTTTTATCTTCACTTACTGAGACCAATTGAGTACCATCTTTAGAAAAATTCACATCCGAAACTTCATCTCTATGCCCATAAAATGTACGAATGAGTTTTGCAGAATTTGCATCCCAAAGCTTAATACTACCTCCTATGTCAATAGAAGAAAAATATTTGCCATCAGGTGAATAAATCACTTTTCCAAGCCCAAAATCCCCAACTTGTGGCGTGAGTTCAGCATTTTGGGCATAAGCTAATTGCGTAAAAGAGAAGAGTAAAAAGCAAGCGTAAATATATTTAAGGTTCATCGTTTATTTTTTAATCAATTCTTTTTTGAGTGCTGCGCCAAATTTTTCAGTATATGCCTCCAGAGCATTTTCAAAGTCAGGCTCCATCTGGCTATATCCTTCTTTTTTAGGCACAAAAATTCCCGAACCATAAGTTCCATCCAATATACAGTGCATTTCAATACCTCCTCCCTTAGCCGAATAAGTTATCAGAATGGAAAGCGTTTCTCGTTTTTCGATGCCGAAATATTTAACAAATGCGTGATTGGGCAATACTTCTTGGCGGAGTTGTGTCACCGAAATTCGCATTCGATTATTCGTTTCTTTTTTAATATCTACCTCCGCTTTTTTACCGATTTTATAGTGTTTTCGGATGTAGGTTTCCACCTTTCGGAATGCTTCCTCCTTCGATAAATGCTGCTTGACAGAACTGAACGACGCATAATTGTTCTTTTGCTTCACTTCGCTAAAACTCACTTTTACATAGGTTGTTTTCGCTTTATCCTGTAATCCTAGCGTAATTACCTTGTTACTGTCTGTTTCAAAATAAATATATCCTTCAATTTCTTTTTCATTTTTTTGAACATTTCCTTCATAATAAACTTGAAAATTGATTTCGGTTTCATCTACTTGAAACAAATGAACTGCCTTGAACATCATTGCTTCTTCGAGCGAAATAGGCGAATGTTCTGCATAAGCCTCCGAATAAGCTGCCCACAAATCAAGATAACTTGCATCTTTGGGCAACGACTGTGGCACAAATTCTAAGAAGATATAAAGCTGACGAGCCTCAATTTCGTAACCAGAAATGGTAATGAGCGTATCCATTCCAATATCATCTAGCCATTTGACAAGTTCCGGCATTTGTTTTTCAAAAAAATCAGAAGATTTGGTCAAATCCTCTTGAGCGGTCGCTATATTACTAAATAGCATACAAGTAATTGCGAATACAATTAATATCGTTTTTTTCATATTAGGAGCAGTTTTTTTTTTAGAATACGGGAAGTCAATAGTAAAAGTTCAGTTTTTTTGATAAAACGAACTTTCAGCGAGTTAATGCCCTTTTTATTGAATAATCGTTTGGGATTTGTTTTTTTTTAATCAACGAGGCTATTACCAGAAGAATGGAAATATTATATTATAAAAGAGAAAAATCAGATTCTATCTTTATATAGAGAGAAGAACGTAGAAGTTCTCTAAGGAGAGATATTTTGAAAAATGGTTATTTAAATCACCCCGTTGATGTTGATAAGATTTGGTCGATGATAGATGAAGCCTATCCTGATAGTATTTATTTCCAAAAATGATAAAATATGTAATAGACTTTATTCACAAAACTAAATTCTATTACGTAACTGACTGACAATGAAGATATACAAAGCAGCTTCGCCGCTTTGTGAATAATGGCTAATATTGAGAGAGCCAACAACAGGCAACTAAACACAACCAAAATAATGACATTAAACGCTACCAAAACGCTCAATATCATTATTCCGATATCTCTACCTACTCATACTTTTGCCACGTTGCATCGCTACTTCGGCACACCCAACACATAATGTACATCCATATTTCCGCTCGGAATTTTAGAAATTTCCCAATCAAATTCATCGTTTGGGTCAGCCTCGTCTATAAGACGCTGGTATTCTTTCGGCGAATAACTTCTCAATACGGAGACAATGCCATCAAACATAATCACCAAAGGAATAATAGGAATCAAATAAGTAAGGATGATACGTCCCAAACGAAAAGGTCGCACGAAAGGCGTAAGCAACAGCACAAAAATAGGCGATAAAATAGGTACCAATGATGTCTTTTACCGTCACTTGATAAATCTCGAAAATAGCAATCGGTTGTTTAGTATCCACCGCATTTTTCAAAATCTGCGTGCCGTCTTTGGGTTTGAAATGATGAAAAGATAAAAACATGGTGCGAAGTCCTTTTAGTTTTGTTGGCACATTTCGCCCGTCAATGCTTTCTTTCAAATAATCAATATTTTTATCGGCTGCGCTTACTTTCTCAAAGGCTTTTTCATTCGGATAATAGTCCGTCAAAGTTATATCTACGGGTTTTCCTGCTGCTCGAAATCGTTCGCTTATTTTTACCATTCCACCTCCACCGCCTGCGCCAATATCGTAAATATGGCGTTCGTCAGCCTTTGCCAAACCTTTTTCTAAGGTCGGATTGATGTTTTTATACAAGTCGAACTTGTCCGTTATAAACTCCAAATAATCGGTCATATAATCCCGAAGTAAATCTGGAAACCATTTCTGGTCCATAAACTCCATTAAGTGTAATCTTGCCATTTTTTTTGATTTTTTGATTTTTTGATTGATTGTTGGATTGTTTGATTGTTGGATTGTTTGATTGTTGGATTGTTTAAGAAAATATAAGTTAAGTAGGCGAAATATTTGCCTTAGCCTACTTCGTAGCGTAATGGTTATTAAAGTTATATCAATTCAACAATTCAACAATCCAACAATCAAACAATCCAGCAATCTAAAAACCATTACTTTGCGCCAGCAAAAAATAAACTGTAATAAATGGTATCACAAAAATAATCGCATCAAACCTATCTAAAAAGCCTCCATGCCCTGGCAAAAGCGAGCCTGTATCTTTAATTTTAAAATTGCGTTTGAGCATCGATTCCGTTAAGTCGCCAATAGGAGTAACACCACAATAAGTACTGCTACTATGAGCCAATCCCAAAGATAAGGTCCATTTTGGAAGAAAAAAAGCGGATAAGCTGCCGCCAATAAAAAAGCAAATACACTACCGCCAATTGCGCCTTCCCATGTTTTTTTGGGCGAAATTCGTGGAAAAAGTGGCGTTTTGCCTTTCCATTTTCCAAACACATAAGCCATCGAATCATACATGAATACCAACATGATAATGCCTAAAATCAATTGTGGATTATACAAATTTTGTAAATACAACATCATCATAAATGGCAATCCGATGTATAAAACCCCAAAACCCGTATAGGCCAGATTTTTGATAGGGTCGGGCGCATTAGCAAATAATTCAAATACCATCAGCAAGAAGAACGGAATAATTGCCAAAGTCAAAGTCAGCGGATTATTGTAATATCCTGCCTGTACGAACAAATAAAACGCCATCCAAAGAAAAGGCACTAGCCCCAATGCCACACCAAAAACCTTTCTTAGGGTATTAAATGGTGTTTTTTGGTTGTCGCTCAACGTTACATTGAAATACTCAACAAAGCACAACAAAGCCACTGCGCCAAACACAAAAGCAAATACTTTTGCGCCTAGCAAAGTCCCTGAAATCACCAAAACTAGCAACCCCGCTCCCGTTATTATTCTCACTAAAGTTTCATTCATGGTTCTATTTCATTATAGGCTTATACGTTTTATACAACAACCAAACAATCATAACAATTTTCCCCGACTACTTACTCCAATGCAACTTCTTTACGTTTTTCAAACCAATAAAAAATACCCACGGTCACAATAGTAGCCATTGCTACGCCTAGCCACGGCAAATCTTGCGCCTGAGTAGCATCCATTTCGCCTCCTTTCATTTTATAAAAATACACTATCAATACTTGCACTCCATTATTTATAAAATGCGCAATTATAGGCAACCACAGGCTGCCCGACCAATAATACAAATATCCCAAGACCACGCCTAAAAAAAAGCGTGGCAAAAATCCTTGAAACTGCAAATGGAACGCACTGAACAAAAATCCTGTAATAATAATGGCGGCGTGCCGATTGTATTTGTATAAATATCGCTGAATGATACCCCGAAACATCAGTTCTTCGCCAATCGCTGGCAGTATTGCAATAGCCAAAAAGGTGAGTATGAACTCACTCGGCGTATTCATTACCAAAAAAACATTGGTCATAGAACTCGCTTTGGCTTCCAATTCTGCTGCGCCCGAAGGCAAATAAATGAGTTGATTGAGCTTGAGAAGGGCTTGTGCTACCAAAAATCCAGCACCTATTAGCATACTTCCCATCAAAAGCATTTGAGTATTTGGAAATTTATTTAGTTTTAAAAATTGAAATGCCTTATTTTTGTGGATGAGAATGACAAAAACGATACTCGGCACTGAAAATGTAAAGAGATGATTGACGATTTGGATGACTTTAATCCGCTGGCGGTCAGCAGCAGACGAAGTTTCTGATAGCTCGGACATAAAGGTTTTCAAATCGCTAATGCCTAAGGCTTCGGAAATATAAGGCAGCAAAAGTGCGCCTGTGGTCATACAAACCAATCCAATAAAAAGAAAGGTGATGAACTGACTAATTTCCTGTTGCTTGCTTGTATTACTTAATGTCATTCATTCTAGTTTTGGTAAAAATAATAAAATTGTTGAATTGCGAAGTAGTCCGTAAAACTCATTCAATGGATACCACAAGTAAAAAAGCATCTAAAATGCTGCTTCAAACAACTATCAGCAAACAGCAATAACAATATAATAATTTCAATGGCAAAAATTGCAAATATAGAACTCGGTGATTTCCCTTTGTTGCTCGCTCCGATGGAGGATGTGAGCGACCCACCTTTCCGTGCATTGTGCAAAGAACAGGGCGCAGATATGATGTACACCGAGTTTATTTCAGTAGAAGGATTGATACGAGATGCGGATAAAAGCGTTCAGAAATTGGACATTTATCCGGAAGAACGCCCCGTAGGTGTGCAAATATTTGGTGCAGAAATCGACTCGATGCGTCGAGCAGCCGAAATAGTGGAAGAGGCAAAGCCAGAACTTTTGGATATAAATTTTGGCTGCCCAGTCAAAAAAGTCGTTTGCAAAATGGCTGGAGCTGGTATTTTGCAAGACATTCCTCGCATGGTGGCACTTACCGAAGCTATTGTAAAATCGACAAACCTACCCGTAACGGTAAAAACTCGCTTAGGCTGGGACGACAAATCGATGTATATCGAAGAAGTAGCCGAACGCCTGCAAGACATGGAAGGATCAAAGCCTTGAGCATTCACGGGCGTACTCGCAAGCAAATGTATAAAGGCGAAGCAGATTGGACATTGATTGGAAAAATCAAAGAAAATCCTCGCATTCATATCCCTATTTTTGGCAATGGAGACATCAATACGCCACAAAAAGCATTAGAATACAAAAATCGCTATGGCGTAGATGGCATCATGATTGGCCGTGCGAGCATCGGCAATCCTTGGATTTTTAGAGAAATCAAACATTATGTAAAAACGGGCGAAATGCTCGCACCCCCTACCGTCGAAGAACGTGTAGCGGCAGCTCGTCAGCACTTGCGTCATTCGATAGAATGGAAGGGCGAACGTTTGGGAATTTTAGAAATGCGTCGCCATTACACCAATTATTTTAGAGGTTTCAATAATATAAAATATTACAGAAGTCGCTTAGTCAGTAGCCTTGTCGCAGAAGATGTATTTGCCACTTTGGATGAGATTGAAGACGTATATAGCGGTATTTTGGTGTAAGTTTTAATAAAACACATCGTATTATAAATAATATCTAAAAGCAATTTCAAAAAAAGTGACCGCTTGATATGTGTTTCCGTCAAGATTGTTGTAAAAACGTTATGATTTCAAATTACAGATTCTTATATTTGACTGTAATTGAACATCAGTATATTATTTTTTTAAATCAAAACTTAACAAAATGGGATTATTTTCCTTTGTAAAAAATGCTGGCGCAAAACTTTTTGGTCGTAAAGACAAGAAAAAAGAAGCGGCTGACCAAGCTAAAGAAAACGAAGCAAGAGCTGAAGCTATCAGAAAAGCGATTGCTAATCATGGTATCGAGATTGACTACCTTCGTGTAGTAGTAAACGATGATGCTGTCACTATATCGGGCGTAGCTACCAACAAAGCAAGCCGAGAAAAAGCAGTTTTAATTGCAGGTAATGTTGATGGCGTTGCAACGGTGAATGACCAACTAGAGGTAGCTGAAGAAGAGCCAAAGCCAAGAAGTGTGGATGATGTGCCTACTGAAAATGAAACTCGTTTCTATACCGTAGAAAAAGGCGATACACTTTGGAAAATCGCTGCTGCTCATTACGATGATGGTAGCAAGTATCCTGTGATTTTTGAAGCGAATAAGCCAATGTTGGAGCATCCTGACAAGATTTATCCGGGGCAGATGTTGCGTATTCCGCCATTGAATGCACAAGCATAATTTTTTTAGATTTTTTTAATCGGAAGGTCGAATACTTGATAAGTGTTCGACCTTTTTTTTACCGTATTGAAAAAGAAAACATAAACTAAAAAGAGGAATACTTGTTGTAATTCAATCATTTATCTTAAAAATTAATAACCAATGCGAACCGTTCTTATTACTGGAGGAACTGGACTGATAGGCAGCCGATTATCTGAATTACTTACCGAAAAAGGTTACAAAGTTATCCATCTTAGCCGCTCCGAAAACCTAAATGCAACTTTTCCTGCTTACCAATGGAATATCAAAAAAGAGGAAATAGACGAAACCGCATTGCAACAAGCAGACTACATCATCACGCTGGCAGGTGCGGGCATTGCGGATAAACGCTGGACGGCTGCTCGCAAACAATTGATTATAGATAGCCGAGTGAATGGCATTCAGCTCATTGGAAAAAAACTAAAAGAGCTCAACCTTACGCCCAAAGCCATCATTGGAGCTTCTGCCGTAGGATATTATGGTAATTCGGGCGCAGAACTGGTGGACGAGTCTGCTTCGGCTGGCGATGGTTTTTTGTCGGAAAGCGTGGTGGCTTGGGAAAAAGCGTATGACGATTTGAATGGTTTGAATACTCGAATAGGGCGAGTACGAGTAGGTATTGTGCTTTCGCCAAAAGGTGGTGCATTGCAAAAAATGCTACCGACCTACAAGGCTGGCTTTGGTACTTATTTTGGCGATGGAAGTCAGATTTACTCGTGGATTCACTTGGATGATGTTTGCCGAGTTTTTATTCATTTGCTTGAACAAGAGCAACTTAGCGGCACTTTCAATGCAGTAGCTCCACATCCTGTTTCTAATAAGCAACTTGCCAAAGATATTGCTACCGCCAAAGATATGAATGAAGTGGTTTTTCCTGCGCCTGAATTTGCCATGAAATTAGCATTAGGCGAAATGGCAGCAGTGGTATTGGATGGTAGCAATGTTTCTGCCCAAAAGGTTTTGGATGCTGGATTTGAATTTAAATTTCCTGAATTGATTCCTGCCCTCAAAGATTTATTGAATTAGAACTTGGAATGGGTTTTGGAGTTCCTTTTGTTTGGAGGCTTAAAAATATGATTTTTCTATCTTTTAAAAAGATATTTCATACTGCTACACATTTGAATAGATATTTCTTTATGGTTTTGTGAAGCAAAATGGGCAAATAAGAACCTCTCAGCGTGTTGGCTAACAGGTTCTTATTCATTATTCAACAAGCAGAATAGTAACTTCCTTTGTCGTTTTATCAAAAAAAACTACAAAAATCCATTATAAATAATAATTATGGTTATGGTAAATTTTTCTAATTTAGCCATTGCATATTCCCCTCTTGTATAATCGCATCTTAGTAACGAATAAAAAACAACCTATTGATTTCAACGAACAATTATTGTTTTAGCATTAAGTAATCAGACAGATTTATATATTCAATGGATTGAAACCTATTGTGAACTAATCAATTGAAAAACAATGGGTTGAAACTCATTGGAGAGGTCAGTTATTTACAATAATAAATATGCCCGACTACTTACTTCATTAGATTTCTTCTTGAATGATAGAAAAGTATTGGAATCGATTTAGACTTTTCGGCGTAAAAGACAGCACGAGATTGTTGGAACAAAAGCGAACAATGCTTTTGAATGAGATTTCTATATTCCTTACTTTGAGTATTTTAATTCTTTATACGCCTATGGCGTTGCTTGATAGTCCTCGAATCTTAGCCAATATTGCCTTGGTTTCGAGTGCTGCTTTACTGACTGCTTTTCCTCTTTTCCTTAACTATACCCACAAAATTCATACGGCTCGTTGGTTTTTTAGCCTGAGCAATATTTTGGGTATTGCCTTTATCATTATGTTTTTTGGCGAACGGCTTCGAGTGGATTTATCTTGGCTGCTTCATTTGAGTTTGGTCATCGTTTTTTTTAGAAAAAATATTTTTCGCATCATTTTATTTAGCATTGCTACTATTGGCTTTTTCTATTCGAGGTATTATTTATCCCTTCATGCGCCCATTTATGAACCCAATATTGATAATATTCACATTTATTCCTTCATTTATATTCAATTGGGTATTACCATAATTGTAGGTAGATACATTTCTGTAAGTACTAAAATAGAAGCTGAACTTCGACAATCTTATGAAAGGCTAAATGGAAAACGCCAACAGCTCATAGAGAATAAAAAAGCAATTGAAGCGCGTAATATCGAACTCGAAATAGCTAACAAAGAACTCGAAAAATTTGCCTATGTGGCTTCGCATGACCTCAAAAGCCCGATAAGAAATATCTGTAGTTTTTTGAATTTGATTAAGCGTAGGCTCAAAAATCACGACGACCAAGACATTCACGAATACATTGAGTTTGCTACCAATAGTGCTTATCAGATGAATAACTTGATACAAGATATTTTGGAATATTCTCGTATCAATTCCTTAGAAAACCGTGAACAACAAAACATCAACCTGAATGAATTGATTTCTGGCATACAGGAAAACATGGAAGAGCAACTCAAAAAACGAAATGCTATTATTATAGTGGATAAATTGCCTACTATTTTTTTCAATCCTGAATATATTTACATTCTTTTTGAAAATCTGATAGAAAATGGCATTCTTTACAACGAAAGCCCTATTCCAGCCATTTCTGTTTTTTCAAAAAACGATGGCGATTTTATAAAAATCATTATAAAAGATAATGGGATGGGTATTGCGGATGAGCATAAGGAGCAAGTTTTTGAGATGTTTAAACGATTGCATACGCAGGTCAAATATAAAGCCTCAGGCATCGGACTGGCGATTTGTAAAAAGATAGTAGAACAAATGAAAGGCACTATTCATGTAGAAGATAGCAAAAACGGGGGCTGTACATTTATCATCAGGCTACCTATATAATAGTGAAAAATAAAACATGGATTCAATAAAAAAATGGTACAACAAAATCATCAATTTTGGCATCACGCCTTCCATTGATGTACTCGAACAGAAGCGAATTTTGCTTCTGAATGAGCTTGTTGTATGGGCTTTTTTATTTCAATGCTCCAACTATTTTATATTAGTTTATATAGGTCAGTACGAAGCCATTATCAGCGTTATTATTAGCCAAATTTTTATTCTCATTCCGCTTACTTTCAATTATTTCCACAAAACCAACCTATCTAAATGGCTAGCTATTCTGGTAAGTGTATTGTTCATTGCCTTGATTATGATAAGTTTTGGGCGAGATTTTCGAGTAGATTATGCGTTTTTGTTTATGAGTGTGTTGGTCGTTGTGTTGTTTCCTAAAGTCCAACAACGCTTCATTTTATCTTTTTATATCATCGGTATTTATCTCCTAGCCGAATGGTATTTGTCTTACTTTTCGCCTCTGACGGTCAATGACCAAACGGATGTCGGCTCAGGTTTTATGTTTGTACTGATGACAGTCCTCATGGGCATTCTGCTAGGGCGTTTCGTCAGAATCAACCTCAATATAGAAGAAGAACTTACGCAACTATCCGCAGAAATTATTGAAAAAAATGAACTCCTATTGCTTGACCAAATTCAAATTGACAGCCAAAATCAGTCGCTTGAGCGAGCCAATAAAGAGTTAGAAACCTTTGCTTACGTCGCCTCACATGACCTAAAGAGTCCTTTGAGAAACATCACGAGCTTTCTCAACCTCATTCAGCGAAAACTCAAAAATCACGACGATACTGCGGTGCATGAATATTTGGACTTTGCTACTCGCAGTGCCAAACAGATGCACTACTTGATACAAGATATTTTAGAATTTTCAAAATTGGGCAATAGCGAAATAGAACTAAAAGAGGTGAATCTCAACGAAGTAGTCAAAAATGTATTAGTTAATATCACTAACTCCATTCAAGAACGCCATGCTTTAATTGAAATGACACAACTCCCTACCCTATCTGCCAACGAAACTCAAATGACTTTGCTCTTCCAAAACCTCATCGAAAACGGCATCAAATACAACGTATCCGAACAACCCAAAGTAGAAATCACTTACACTGAAGAGGACGAGCATCATCTCATTTCTATACAAGATAACGGCATCGGCATCCCCGAAGCCGACCAAGAAAAGATTTTTGAGATGTTCCAACGCCTCAAAGACAAATCCGACGAAGATGGCTCTGGCATCGGTTTAGCTATTTGTAAAAAAATAGTAATGCAACATAATGGCAGCATTCGGATAGAAAGTCAGCTTGAAAAAGGAACTTCTTTTTTTATCAGATTCCCAACCTGACATATCAAAAGCCATAATCTTCTCTTATCTTTGCAAAAAGAATCGTCAAGATGAATATTCACAAAGAAGGCAGAAAAATCATAATCATTTATCTCAGCCTAGCATTTATACTTTTTTCGGGAGTGTTCCTAGCCTTGCCCCATGCTAGTTATTTGCAAATAGCACTTAGCAGTCTTTTACTGATAGGCTTACTTCCCCTGTTGGTTTTTTTTAGAAACCCTCAGCGAAAAATTGCTACAACAGAAGATTTAACCGTTTATGCACCTGCCGACGGCAAAGTAGTTGCCATAGAAGAAGTAGAAGAAACCGAATATTTTCAAGAGAAAAAAATTCAAGTTTCCATCTTTATGTCCGTCACCAATGTTCACGTCAATCGAAACCCTATCAACGGTACTGTCAAATATTTTAAATACCATACGGGCAAATATCTCGTAGCCTGGCACCCAAAATCTTCTACCGAAAACGAACGCACTACCATTGTATTAGCCAACGGCAAACACGAAATCTTGCTCCGACAAATAGCTGGAATGCTCGCCCGCAGAATAGTCAATTACCTCAAAGTAGGCGACAAAGTAATACAAGGCGAAGATATGGGCTTTATCAAATTTGGCTCAAGAGTAGATGTGTTTTTGCCGCTTGATGCTCAAATGCAAATTCAATTAAATCAAAAAGTAAAAGGTAATCAAACTATAATTGCAAAGCTAAAAGCATGACCAACAATTAAGAAACCGTATTACCTAAAAAACCATTAAAACGCTTCTCAAAAGTCAATAATCCATCAAAATAAAACTTTTTTTACTCAATTATTCCTTCGTTTACTTAGCGATACTTATTTAAAATTTTCCTATATTTGCACCAATTTGAAAAAGCTGTGTAGCACTTTCAAAAAAAATAGAAAAGAAATAAATATTTATCAACAAAGATTGAAAAAATGTGCTTACTTTTAAGCGCGTAATTCTATTCTAAGCATATTCATATAAATTTATTATTTTTCGCATTGCATTGATTATGAATAAGTAATCAGTAGCATTTTATTTAACCATCTACTACACAAGAAAAATAGGGCTAGTACTCAATGAAGTGGTTTAATTTTTTCAAAACAGAAATAGCAATTGACTTAGGCACTGCAAACACACTAATCATTCAAGACGGTAAAATCGTAGTGGATGAGCCTTCAATTGTAGCGATAGACAGGAAAACTGGGGAGACCATTGCCGTAGGTAAAAAGGCAATGCAGATGCACGAAAAAACCCATGATAATATCAAAACTATTCGTCCGCTAAAAGATGGCGTAATTGCTGATTTTCAAGCGGCTGAAAGTATGATAGAAGGATTCATCAATATGATTGGGAAGCGTCGCCGCTTTCTGAATCACATGAAAATGGTGATTTGTATTCCTTCTGGCATCACAGAAGTAGAAAAACGTGCTGTTTTTGATTCCGCTGACCATGTGGACTCAAAAGAAACGTATCTAATATATGAACCGATGGCGGCTGCTTTGGGTATCGGACTCGAAGTAGAAGAACCCGTTGGTAACATGATAATTGACATAGGAGGTGGTACGACCGAGATTGCTGTAATTGCACTTTCGGGCATCGTAGGGGACCAATCTATTCGAGTGGCCGGAGATGAATTTACCAACGATATTATGAATTATATGCGTCGTCAGCACAACATCCTGATAGGAGAACGCACTGCCGAGCAAATCAAAATTCATGTGGGTTCGGCATTGCCACACCTCGAAGAAAACGCACCCGAAGATTATGCCGTAAACGGACGAGATTTGATGACAGGTATTCCTAAACAAACCACCGTTTCGTATGCCGAAATATCTCACTGCTTAGATAAATCCATCTCTAAAATAGAAGATGCGGTACTCAAAGCATTGGAAAATACACCGCCTGAATTGGCTGCCGATATTTACAAAAGAGGGTTGTATCTCACTGGAGGTGGCGCACTCATTAGAGGCTTGGATAAGCGCATTGCTAAAAAAACCAAACTCGACGTGCATATTGCTGACGACCCTTTGAGAGCCGTAGTGCGTGGAACGGGCATTGCATTGAAAAACACCGCCAACTTCTCTTTCTTAATTGATAGAAGAAGCGTGTAATTGGAATTGTCTGATAGTTTTATAACTGCTACCCTTAGTAAAATCTAGCCGTAGCAGTTATAAAAAAACTACCAACAAGCGAGCAATAACCCGTAACTAGATTTCTTATGCGCAACCTAATCTCATTTTTAATACGATACAATGCTTTCTTTATATTTCTGTTGTTAGAAATTATTTCCTTTACTTGGATAGTCAATAAAGGAGATAAAGGACAACAACAAGTTTGGCTTTCTACCTCTAATAGTATTTCTGGCTATTTTAATGAAAGATACAGTAACGTAAGAAAATATTGGGATTTGCCTGAGCAAAACCTTCTCCTTCAAAAAGAAAACGCAGAACTCCGTGCGCAACTCCGACGTGAAAAATATAACAATATAGTAGATACTGTAAATGTCACGGATACCGCTTACGAGCAACGTTACAGATACATTCCTGCCTTAGTCGTTAATAATTCAGTCAATCTTCAAAATAACTATATCACGCTCAATAGAGGCAGAAAGCACGGCATCAGGCCCAATTCTGCCGTAGTGAGTAGCAATGGAATAGTAGGAATAGTACTCAAAAGTAGTCAGCGATATTCTACTGTATTATCGCTTCTGCACAGAGATACTAGAATAAGTGCTATGATAAAACGCAATGGCTTTTTTGGCTCATTGGTCTGGAAATCCAATGACAATTCGAGGAGTATGACGCTCGACGCTATACCTCGACACGCCGATGTGATGGTCAATGATACCATTATCACGAGTGGCTATTCTAGTATTTTTCCCGAAGGCATTATGATAGGCGTAGTAGATACTTTTAGATTTGAAGGAGGTAGCAATTTTTATACAATAGATGTTCGCCTCAATACCGATATTAATAAAATCCGAAGCGTGTATGTAGTCGATGATTATTTGAGAGAAGAGCAGTTGAAATTGGAAAAAGAAACAAAGGATGAATAGTACCCTAGTCATAAATATCATACGCTTTTTAGCGATTTACCTTTTTCAGGTATTCATATTATTTAATGTGAATATTCATCCTACTATTAATCTATACCTTTATCCGCTTATTATTTTATTACTCCCATTGCGGACTTCGCACAGTTTGCTATTAGGTATTGCATTTGTTTTAGGTATTTTGGTTGGCATCAATTCCAATGCTGTCGGACAACACGCCGCTGCTACCGTTCTCATTGCTTACCTGCGACCAACTGTTTTGCGTTTCCTTGAGCCTCGAGGCGGATATACGCCTAAGCACGCCCCTACCCGTTTTCATTTTGGGCTATCATGGGTATTTCAATACTCATTAATCCTATTATCTATACATCTATTAGCCTTGTTTACCTTAGAAACACTCTCCTTTACTTCGCTTACTTTGCTCAAATTCTTATTCAGCACCGTACTTTCTCTAGTTATGATTTTATTGTTTCAATTACTATTCAACCCGAAAGAGTAGGAAGAAATGCTGGAGTGATGAATGCTGGAATATTAGCAAAAGTTTTTTTTAGAATTGTCTCATTACAAATTGTCCGTCGCAACAGCCTAAGAATGGCTTTTAGCAGATTAAAAACTCCCTTTCATCTAACAGATTAATTTTCTTACCTCCTCTGAATTACTTTTGTACTGTTCAAATCAAAAGTATCTCTCGTTGAGCATCTCGCATCAACCAACATACTGCAAATCATTGAATTATGATAGTTAAAATATTCATAGAGAGCATCATACAAGCCTTCAATCAGATATGGAACAACAAATTGCGTTCCTTCCTGACCTTGCTAGGCATTATCATTGGTATCTTTTGTGTGATAACGGTTTTGGCTGCCGTAGATTCCCTCGAAGCCAATATTCGGAATAGCTTCAATAAGTTGGGTGATGATGTAGTCTATGTTCAAAAATTCCCGTGGGGCGATGGCAGTACCATTGATTGGGCAAAAATACTCAAACGGCCCGACCCTGATTTTGATGATTATAATGCCATCAAAAAAAAGGTGGAAAATGCCGATAAAATCGCCTATTCTTCATTCATTGGTCAAGTACCGGCCCAATACAGAAGCAACAGCGTAGAGGAAGCCTTCGTGATAGGTACGAGTTTTGATTATGGTGATATTTTCAATATGGAATTTGAACAAGGCAGATATTTCACACCAACCGAGCATTTCTATGGCGGCAATCAAGTCATACTTGGCAATCTGGTGGCCGAATCTCTTTTCACCGAAAATATTGACCCGCTAGGCAAAGAAATAAAAATAAAAGGAAGAAAATACAAAGTCATTGGCGTTATTAAAAAAGAAGGAAATGACCTTATCAATCCCGTAAATTTTGACCAATCGGTTATTCTTTCTATTAATAATACTCGACGCTTTTCGAGCGTAAATTGGGGCGCAATGATAGCCGTCAAAGCCAAAGAAGGCATTGGACTCGACCAATTGCAAGACGAATTGACGGTAGCCATGCGCTCTTCGCACCGATTAAAACCCAAACAAGAAGATGATTTTTCACTCAACCAACTCTCCATTATCAGCAATGTTTTTGATAGCGTATTTAGTGTCCTGAACGTAGTCGGCTGGATAATTGGCGGCTTTTCTATGATAGTTGGTATGTTTAGTGTAGCCAATATTATGTTTGTTTCGGTCAAGGAACGAACTCGCCTTATTGGCATCAAGAAAGCATTGGGCGCAAAAAAATATATGATACTCATGGAATTTCTGATAGAGTCCATTATTCTCTGTCTCTTAGGCGGGCTGATAGGTTTATTATGGGTCTATGGCATTACCAGTTTTGCTTCTACCCTATCCGATTTTAAGTTTTTCCTTTCGCAAGGCAACATCATTACAGGTACTACGGTAGCATTTATTACTGGTGTTTTGGCTGGATTTATTCCTGCTTTGCAAGCCGCTAGAATGGTCCCCGTAGAGGCTATTCGAGGGTAATTCTCTAAAAGAAAAAAGCGTTGGATAGCACTCTCGGTGCTATCCAACGCTTTTTTTATCGCATAAAGTTCTAAAAAAAAACTTCTAAAAACCTTTACATCCCAAACACAATACCGCCTCTTATCACCCACGGGCTTGTGCGAGCCGAAGTAGTTGTGCTATACAATGTATCATACAAAACCATCATATTATAGCCAATTCGTCCAGCATTTTGGCTATATCCGCCGCCTATCAAAAAGCCAGGTGCTTGCGTTTGGTAAGACCCCGTTACATTATCAAAAATATCTTTTTCCTTATAATTCAAAAAAGTATAATCGTACTCTGCTTGCGCAAAAAGCCCAAACGCCAAGTTTTGCATAACAAACGCACGACCGCCATACGTTCTGTAAATTTGCTTCGGACTATTTTGAAAAAATGGATTGCGATAGCTTCTGTAAAAATAGTTTATCCCAACGCCAGCAATTGTACTATTCGTCAGTTTGTATCCCACAAATGGCGAAAGTTCTAAAATCCAACCATTGCTATATCCCGGTAAGGCATTTCCGCCAAATACCAATTTGTCCGTCCAGCTTTCCTCAAAAGGCTCTCCGTCCGAATATTCATCGCTTTTATCATCGTCATTTTTAGTCTGTGCGTAAGTTGCAGTAGCTACCATGGCGAATAGCAAGACTAATGTTATTTTTAATATTTCTTTCATTTTTTATTTTTATAAAAAAGTTAAACCATCCAATATCATTATAACGTATAGTTTACTTTTTTGTCTATAATTAAAGGCTTAATTTATTCTTAATTTTAAAACCATACAGTTTTTTTTGCAAGCCAAAAATCTATATGGTTTTAAATTCTTAATTA
Source organism: uncultured Saprospiraceae bacterium (assembly GCA_942492005.1). Classification (GTDB taxonomy): domain Bacteria; phylum Bacteroidota; class Bacteroidia; order Chitinophagales; family Saprospiraceae; genus CAKZLL01. The sequence continues at coordinate 1,168 of CALOED010000111.1, read as the reverse complement.
GACTTTATTCTAAAAAAAAAATTGCATGGTGCAAAATACAACTACTCGTTTTGAGTAATTTTGTGTGCGCCGCACACAAAACAGAATATTGTCTAATTCAGATTACGCAATAGCAACCCAAGTTAATTATTCTCTCAATATTTTCTCCTCACCCACATTAAGCGGTTTATCATTCATAAAATCATACAACGTCAGGCGGCGAATTTCGTAATACGCCAACCAAAAATTGCGCAAAGCACTCATATAAGATTGTCGGTTGCGGTCTTGGTCCGCTAATGCCAAATTCAAATCAATCACGCCTATTTTGCCAATAAGATAACGCTTACGGGTCAAATCATACGTCTTTTGTGCGACTTCGTACTTTTTCAATGCCAAACGGGTTTGGTTTCGTACTAAGTCAAATTGCAAAACTTTCAACAAAATATCTCGCTCGAAGTTGATTCGCTCTTGCGCCACACTCATTTCCACCAAATCTCGATTCGATGTAGCAATTTCCTTTCTAGCTTGCGCCCTTCCCCAATCCATAATAGGCACTTGCACGCTGATATTCACTTGTTCTTGGTCAAGCAAATTTCTAAATGCGCCGCCCAATTGATTAGAGGTTTGCGACAATCCAAAACTTCCAGAAATAGAAGCATTGAATCCATTATTTTTTTCCGCTTGGTCAAGGTTTCGTTCTGCTACTTTTAGCCTTCGGTCAAATTCTATGATTTTACTCCGATTGGCCTTTGCATATTTGAGTGCATCTTGCGAATTGATGATAATATCGGGGATGGTAGTAGGCGGTGTCAATTGAAATTCTACGGCTTCCTTAAAGCCCAAAAAATTGCGCAAATTCTCCGTACTCGTTTGCAAATCGAGCGTAGCTTGCGCCAATGAAGCATCTGCATTGAGTTTTGAAATTTCAATTTGTAATAACTCTGTTTCTGCTATTCGCCCAACATTATACCTGCCTTCCGAAATAATATACAGCGTATCGGCATGTGCTTTGTCCTTTTGGGCTGCGGCAAGGCTGATTTGAGCAATATATACATTAAAAAACAATCGGACTACATCCGTCGCAATCGCTTCGAGGTCTTCATGATAGCGTCTTTTGGCTTCTTGAAAACGCATCGGCTCATATTTTATCCCATTTCAAATCATTAAAACCAAATAAGGGTTGATTGAA
>CALOED010000110.1:0-2935 GCA_942492005.1 uncultured Saprospiraceae bacterium | reverse complement strand
ATCATCGGGTCTGTTGAGATATTTGACCATATTATTATTTACAAAATCACCAAAAATTTTAAATTCTTTGATATTCAAATCACTTTCGATGAGATACTCTGCATAGACATTTTGCTTGAGCCTGATGAAACTCTCCGTAGATGTACAATTTTCAATGGAAAGGATGTTTTCATCGTTTCGGGGTTGAAGATAGAATATTTTGGATAGAGGAATGGGGTGACTTTGAAAATTCCAACTATCCTTTTTTCAAGAGATAGAGGCACGTAATATTTATTGAGATGAGATAAAACGGGCTTTAAATTTTTGATTTCAATACTGGGTAACGGGTCAATGGAGTTTTTCCAAAGCCGCATTCTCGGATAGCCAAGATGCACAAAGTGTTGGCCCTCTTTTTCAAACAATACGGCAATATCATCAGATACAATCGGATAGCCTAATGCGGCAAAAGTAGCAATCAAAGTAGATTTGCCCGCCGTTTTTGCGCCAATAAATGCCACTGCCTTGCCATGAATATTGACAACGCTGGAATGCAAACACACTTTTTGTTTGAGTTTGAGTACGCAACCTATCACGGGACCAAGAAAGTAAGTGATTAAATCGCTGACCAAAATCAGAGGATGATGCAAGACTTTTACTTGTTTTGCATTTTTAGGAATAAGAAAAAAAGCGGTTTCTTGACCGTTGGTGTATCGAATCACCAAAAAGGCTTCTTCGCTATCGTGCTGTTTCCAAACCGTAAGATAAGGAATTTGGTTAGGCGCAAAACCGTAGCTGGAATACAGCTTTGTCGCTTCTTTTTCAAAAGGAAATTCCTTTTCCGTCTGTTGTTCTTGAATTTCGAGAAAAAGGTCAGTCGTATCGCTTGCTTCGATAGGGATTAGCTGCTCAATTTCCTCTGTGGTTTTGATGCTTAGTCCGTAGAGTTGGTAATAATTATACTTCACGTGCGGTTGTGTTTTTAGTGAATATTACGAAGTTTGGGCGTTAAAATCATTAGCAAAATTAAAAATATAATCGTTGTGTAGCTTTTTTATATTTTGATTGATTTCTTCATCTTTAAACTGCGGAACAGGCGGAATAGGATATTTTGCTTCTTTTTGCCTTTTCATTAAAGCCAAATACAGGTTTAAAAAATGCTGTCGTGTAATATTTCGATGCAAAGCCCTTTGATTGAGGTTGATTAAATATTCTTCCTTTGGCGCATTTTTGAAACGTTTTTTTACACTTTGCTCTTTTCTATTAGCCAATATAGGCGCAACGATTGACCGAAATACGCTATTCAAAAGCTGTTTTTTCAATTTTTCCTTCTTGCCTTCATTCTGCTGATAAGTAGTCTCATAACTTGTTCCTCCGATGTGGCAAAGTTCGTCAATTTCAATGTTTTTTAAAGCAAATTTATGTTTGTTTAATAATAAATTAATCACTTTACCTGTGTCAAAAGTAGTTTGGTGATAGCCTAATCGGTGCAATTCTGCCTGAATATCAATAGGTAAGCTACTCCTAGCGCATTCGTCAAAGCAAACACCATAATGCTGAATAATTTCGTTTAAAGCCGCATTTTTATAAATAGCAAAATAAGTGCTGCCGATACAAGTGCCGTTTTGCATTTGATTAAAAGTGCCTAGCATTTGCTGAAAATGAGGCTTGAAAATGTATTCTGAGCGTTTTACCCAAATGGGCATTGCGGAAAATAAACCGGTTAATTGTTCTCGCTCCATGATTTTTTTCAAGTCGGGTAGAGGAGCAGTAGCGAAAATGTCAGAATCCATAAAGCAAAAATATTCCTCTTGGCATCTGGCTTGTAAGTGCGTCAAAACTTTGCCGTGTATTTGCATTTGATTGGTCGGATAGCAATAATAACTTATTCGCTCGCTCGAAGCAGCGGTTTTTTGCAAAATGGCCCTTTCTTTTAATGCGCAGCCGTTAGAAACTAGACAGAATTTATAAGTTGAGTATTTTAATAAACTTGGCAGGAAGTGTATTAAATATTTTACGCTGTTGGGCGTGTAAATGATGTATAATGTCATAGCTGTTGATTAAAATGACCAAAGTCTCAAAAAGCATTAATTTAGCCTTTAGAAGTTCAATTGTTAAGATAATGAGGAGGTTTTGCTGCCTAAGTTATAAAAAATACGCTAATGCACTTTTTTTATAAATGCTATAAAAGAAATCAAAGAACGCTTGTTTTTCTTAAAAAATACAATAGACAGGTAGCAAAATAGAGAAAAGTTAATCGCATTCCCTAAATTGATTTAAGAAGCGAAAGAAAACCAGTAAAGATGAAAAGTTATATTCAAAAAATGAGGGCAAAAATTGGCAAAAGGTCATTTATACACCCTGGAGCTAGAATAATCATAGAAAATGATAAAAACGAAATATTATTTATAAAAAGAGTTGATAATGGAAAAATAGGCATTCCAGCGGGCGCAATTGAAGAAGAGGAAACCATAGAAGAATGTATCAGACGGGAAGTGAAAGAAGAAACAGGCTTGATTTTGAGGAGTTTAGAAATGATAGGTATTAGTTCTAAGCCTGAAAGAGAAACTGCAAAATATCCAAATGGAGATACCATTCAATATTTTACCATTGAGTTTTACTCAAATAGTTGGGAAGGAAATTTGGAGATTAATGACAAAAGCGAAGTGAAAAAAGCGGAATTTATGCCATTGGACACGATTAAGAAGTTGCCCGAAAATGAGCGACACACCTTTGAAAGTTTGAAATACTATCAAAAAACAGGAAAGGCGAATTTGAGTTAAGAACAAATTCGCCATCTCTGTTAGTTGAGCGATTTTAGTTTTTATCGAGCCTCCATCGCTTCAATAATCGGAACAAAGAGTTCAGCTTTCAAAGACGCACCACCCACTAAGCCGCCATCTACATCAGGACAAGCAAAAAGTTCTGCTGCATTATTTGGTTTTACGCTGCCGCCATA
>CALOED010000109.1:0-18313 GCA_942492005.1 uncultured Saprospiraceae bacterium | reverse complement strand
ACCATTGACGTGAGCGATGCTGTTGGTCATTTTTTACAAACATTACCTGTGCGCCCTCTTTGAGTTGCAAAATGGTATCGGCAGGAAAAGTTTTACTCGTTACTTCGCCTGTCACTACGGCAGCAAAGGCGAGTTGAGGGGTTTCCAATTTGCGCAAGCGAGAGCTATTGAGTTCGTTTACTATGGCGTTTGTTGTGGCAAGTGTGATATATAAATCGTCGTCGAAATCATCGGGAATACACCGCTCGTTGAGTGTTTCGAGGTCGTCGTAGTCGATTTGATTCATCCGCACATGGTCGAGCAAGCGGATAAATTGCCGATTGTCTTGCCGATAGACTTTATACAATTCAACCATAGTGAATTCATATTCTTTGAAAACCTGTGCCGAAAAGAAATAAGGACTATCATACTTCAATTGCATCAATTCCATCTCTTCGACGGTAGAAATAACGGGCGGCAACTGAAATAAATCGCCAAAAAACACCATCTGAACGCCTCCGAATGGCCGTGCGTCGTCTCTATTCACACGCAAAAAATAATCAATATTATCCATCATATCGGCTCGCACCATCGAAATTTCATCTATAATGATGATTTGGACTTTTTTATACATTTTATTATTTCGGCGGCGGCGAATGTCCGAGCGGTTGATGGCTTTGGCAGGAAAGGAGAAAAAAGAATGTATCGTTTGTCCTCCAATATTGAGTGCCGCAATGCCCGTAGGCGCAAGCGTGACCACTTTTTTCTTGGTGGTATCTCGAAATAGGCGAAGCAGCGTAGATTTACCAGTACCCGCCCTTCCTGTTATAAAAAGGCTCTCGTCGGTATCTTCTAAGGTGCGAAGTACTTCTTTGAAATCGCTGTTCAGCTCTATCGGAGATAATTCTTTTGACATATAGCAATGATAAGGAATTAAGTAACCAATGAAAATTAAAACACTATTGAAATTTAAAATAATTTTTTTCTATAAAAGTGTTACCTATTGAAAAACATTCGTCTATATAAACGAAAATACAATGTCACAATTTACATTTTTTTATAAAAATACTCTAAGTTACACCACACAATACATTGAATTAAAGATTTTAATAGTAGATTGATTGTACACTGATAGATAGTTTTCTCATTTTGATGTTCTAGCTCGTAGTTTTTCGCTACGAGCTTTTTTTTTGTGTTCAAATAAGGTCATTAATTTGATTAAATTTCTTTATTTTAGCACCAAAATATTTTCAACATCTGATAAAGTTCTTACCTTCACACCATCAAAAACTTAACGTAATAGCATAGAACCATAACCATAATTACAGCATCAATGGACGAAAGACTAACCAAATGGCGGATGATACTCGGCAAAAAATCTGACCCTGAGCAAACGATAAGCCTAGAGGCAGAGATGGAAGGAATGGACAACACCTTAGAAGCCCTCTACGACTCGGAGCGGCAGGGCGGACTCGGGAGTTCTTCTCCGAATGTAAACCGTTGGTTGGGTGATATTCGCAAATATTTTCCGAGCGATGTTGTAAAAGTCATGCAAAAAGACGCACTAGAGCGGCTGAATTTGCAACAGATGTTATTCGAACCCGAAACGTTGGAAAGCATCGAACCCGATGTTTCATTGGTTGGTACATTGCTATCATTGAAAGATATTATTCCTCAAAAAACCAAAGAAACAGCACGTATTGAAGTCCGAAAAGAGGTGGAAGACTAAGAAAAACGCTGAAATAATCCGATGCGAGAAACCGTAAAAGGCGCAATTAGCCGCTCCGTCCGCAATCGAAGGCCAAAACTCAACGAAATCAATTGGCACGCTACCATCAAGCGCAACCTCAAGCATTATCAGAAAGATTATAAAACCATCATTCCGCACCAACTTATCGGTTATGGGCGCAAATGGCAAGCCTTGAAAGAAGTCATTTTGGTAGTGGACCAAAGCGGAACAATGGCTGCTTCGGTGGTATATGCTAGCGTATTCGGAGCGGTAATGGCTTCGTTGAAGGCACTGAAAACGCATATTATATTTTTTGATACATCGGTAGTAGATTTGACAAAAGACCTCGAAGACCCTGTGGATATTTTATTTGGAACACAATTGGGCGGCGGTACGGATATTAATAAAGCACTCGGCTACGCTAAAGGATTGGTAAAATCACCAGACGACACCATTATGATTCTTATCAGCGACTTGTACGAAGGCGGCAACAAAACAGAAATGCTCAAAAAAGCCCAACAGCTAAAATCGTCGGGCGTTCAATTAATAGCCTTATTAGCATTGAGCGACGAAGGCGCACCGATGTATGATAGAAATGTGGCTTCGAGTTTTGCGGCAATGGATATTCCTGCGTTTGCTTGCTCTCCCGACCGATTTCCGAGCTTAATGGCTGCGGCAATTAAAAAGGAAGATATGGTGAAATGGGGTAAAAAGTAATTTTAAAACCTTTAAAAAACACAATAGGCACATAGCAAAACAGGCGAGAAACCTTTTTTTATCTTACTATGCGCCTACGGTGTTTAATATATTTTTTGTTTTGTAAGTGCAGTGTTTCAAAAATAAGTTAATCTTTTTTCCAATGGCGCCTTGCCCCATTGTACTTTGGTTTTCAATGTAAACAAGGCAGCAAGCTACCTTGGAGTATATAAAGAAACTTTTGAAACACTGTAGTAAGTAGTAAGTAGTTAGACAAAATTATTTCCAATGGGGCACGACTCATTGGAAATAATTTTGTCTAATGACTTACCATCGGATTATAGCAAAAAAAATGAGCAAAGGCGACTTCGACGGCTTTTTGCTTCTTTTTAGCTGGAAAAAGAAGAATCTTAACGCTATCTTTTTTCCTTATGGGGAATGGCTGTTATTCGATTAGGTAAATCGCTTAATTATTGATTTTTAGATATTTGTAAAAAAATTAATGTCGAAATATTTACCTTAACTTACTTATGGTTTTAAAAAAGGGCATTTTAAAATCATACAAAATGGTCAAGAACCATCAAGAACCTTTGCGTTTCAAAATCGCCTTTTGGCTTATTTTTATAGGATAAGATTTTACTTCGGGGATGCTATCTTGTCCGCCTGTGGTTTTCAAATCGTCGTTTTTTCCCGAAATCACTTCAAAAATTATCGTTTCGCCTAGTTTTTCATACGAGATAAGTAACAAACTTCCCATCACTTCAAAACGGCTATACAGCGTATTCCCAAGTAAATAATCATCCAATAGTATCGAATTTTTTTCATCTACTATATAATGTCCTTCGCCTTCGCTGCCTTTTTTGATTTCATATTTTCGCTCTTGTCGGTTTTCGCCTTCGCCATAAATAATCGTCCAAGTGTAAGTCGAGCTGTCAATGGGCAAAATATCCAAACCCATATATATTTCCATCGTTTTGCCTTTGGCATTAAAAATCTCTAGCGGTCCTTCCCATTCGCCCGCCCAAGCCTCTGGAAATTTTTCAATACGAACGCCTTCCATTACCTGTTTTGAAGAATGGCAACTCATTAAGAGTAAAACGCTAGATAAAGCAAAAAATAAAAATCGTGGTTTCATGATGGCAGTTTTTAAATAGATAACCACGAATCGACTGTAAAATTCGTGACTAAAAACATATCAACTAAATAAAAGTAAGTAGGTTAAGGTGAAAATTTTCAATATTAACTCTCTATAAATAGTTGTAAATCAATAACTAAACGACTTATCTAGTCGAATAACAGCAATTTTCCATAAGGAAATCTATATCACCGCCATTTTCTAAGCTAGGCGAGAATGGACTGAACCTGCGAAGTCTTCAAGACTTTGTAGGTTTAAACTGTTGAAAAACTCGACTTACAAAGTTTTGAAAACTTCGCAAGTCGAGTTTCTGTTTGACCTGTAAAGTAGGGGTACAGCACCAAAACCATAGTGAGAATTGCTGGATTAGTGTCAAGGAGCGTTATTTTATAATGATAATCGCAATTTAAATATCAATTACCCCGACTTTTAAGTCGGGGTTGAAATGTGGCGAAAAATCGGGCTTTAGCCAATCATAACGCCTATCGGGACGACGGTACTACTTAACTATTGCGGCTTATTCCTCAACCAGCACCAAAAAATCCTTGTTCAGTGCATCTTGTGCCGCCGCCAATTCGCCAATAAAATCATCGCCATGCTTCAAATAAAACTGCAAAAAATTATCGTGTCGTTCCTGAAGCCCTAGCCCGTTTTTAGGAAATAGTTTATCTTTTAGGTTGCGAATTTGATTAATCGCCGTATCAAAATTGCGTTTTTCTGCGCTGATAAGTTTCGCCTCTAGCTTATCAATGGCATTGAGGATTTTTGTCATTTCGCCCAATACAGGACGTTTCAAGCTTTGGTCGATGCTTACCGCCTTTTCTTCCACACTTTCAAACGCCTTTTCCACAGCCGCTTTTTCAGTTTTCAGGCTCAATTCTTCTTTCGTATTTGCTCGCACGTATTCTTTGATAAGTGCCTCGGTTTCGCCAAAAATATCCTCTACCGTCAATCCGAGTTTTTCCAATTTTTTACGATTGCTTTTGTCGAGCCACATCACCGAATTTCGACGCATCAACATCGGAAAATTAATATTAAAATGCTCGAATTGCGTCATGCGTTCTCGCCAATACGCCAACTCGCCGCCACCGCCAATGTAGCACAGGTTGGGGAGAATCAACTCTTGATAAATGGGGCGCAACGCCACATTTGGGCTAAATCGTTCAGGATGCGTTTCGAGTTCGGCAAGCATTTCTGCCCTCGAAAAAGAAATATCTCTATTCAAGACTTCATACCGTTCGCCTTCCAATACGATGCGCTCTCTCGACCCTTTTTCCATATAAAACAAATTAATTTCACGGGCGAAGGCTTGCGCTTTGTAGCCGCTCTCTTCTTTTTTGGATTGCTCCGCTTCTATCAGCGTTTTTGAAGTCTGATTCAATAATTCGTCTTTCATAAAAGGAATAAAAAGACGTTTCAAATCCGCATTATTAGTCAGCAAAACCACCAAACCATACGATTGAAAAAGCGCATCTACGAACTCAAAAGTAGCTTGCGCATAGGTTTTGCCAGCCGAAAAACACCGCTCCAATACCTGATATATATGTGTAGCATTATCCGAATTGCCCAATATTTCTTTGGTTTCTTCCAATACGGAAGCCAACGAATCGGTGTCCATCATGCCCGTTGCGCCGCCTTGCTCATTTTCCCAAGTGATGGTTTTTCCGAAGATGTTAAAATGGTTAATTTCTTCAAAATCGTGGTCTTCGCTGCCTAGCCAAAAGATGGGGACAAACTGGTATTCCGTATATTTTTCGTTGAGCGTTTTCGCCAAATTGATAGCCGTTATGCTTTTATAAATAAAGTATAATGGACCCGTGAAGAGGCTCGGCTGATGTGCCGTTGTTACGGTAAAAGTATTGTCAGATAAGAGTTTATCAAAGTTTTAGAGTACCGAATCCGTCGTTTCTATCGTTGAATATTGCGCTTTTAGTACCTGATGTAGCACTTTTCTATTTGTTGCTTCTTGTTGTTTGTCTGCTATGATTTGCGCAAAACTGTCAAGTTCAACATAAGATTTGTAAAAAGGGCGAAGTGCAGCATCGCCTTGCGCATAAGCCTTGTCAGAGCCAGATAAGTAGTCAATTTTTCCGTAAGGAATATAAATTTGTTGCATAAACATTTGAATTAGTTGGCTACCAGCATTAGCCACGGGCAGTTGGCAGCCTGCCAATGAATTTCCAATTTTTTTCAAATGTAACATTAATATTTTTGACTTGTTTTAAAAAAACAAAATAACGGTATTCCTTAAAACGAGAGGTTATCATTTTTAAGCATATAAAAAAAGTTAAAATATAAATTTGCTTTTTAAAACAATATGTTTTAAATTCGTCTATAAATACAAATAATTGTTTTGAATATGAAAGAGACAAATCCATTAATTATAGATTTTTTAAAAAAATCGGGGTTAAAGATTTTGCTAGTTGCCATCGTTGCGATAGTGATTATCAAAAAAGATTTTTCATTTAATTTTAATTTAAAATCGCCTACTCGACAAGAATCGCCGAAGCAGCCTTACGTAGCTCCGCCCAATAAAGGGCAAATCAAAGAGAACAAAATCACGAAAAGCCACCAAGAAAAGGTGGATGCGAATCAGCCGCCTTCATCGAGCAGCATCATTATACCTACGCCAAAATCCAATCAATCGGCCTTAGAAAAGCTAAACGATGTGGACAAAAAAATGCGAGATTCTTACATTCGTCGCTTTTCGCACGTAGCGGTAGATGAGATGAAAAAATTCAAAATTCCTGCGTCTATCGTACTCGCTCAAGCCTTGCTTTGCAGTTCGGCAGGCACTAGCCCTCTGGCTCAAGTCGGCAAAAATCATTTCAATCTCACTTGCGACAATTGGACTGGAAATGTGGTTAATCTTGATAATGGGACTTGCTATCGAGATTTCGTTAGCCCGTGGCGCAGCTTCCGCAATCATAGCGAAATGATAACTTCGGGGAGCTACAAATCGCTGTTGAGCATCGGCACAACCGATTACAAACGTTGGGCGTATGGCATCGAAAAGGGCGGTTTTTCAAAAGAAAAAAACTATGCAAAGCAGTTGGTAACTACAATTGAAAAGTATAATTTGAAGCGATTTGATTTTTGAGATTGTTGAGATTGTTGAGATTGTTGAGATTGTTTGATTGTTGAGATTGTTTGATTGATTGATTGTTTGATTGCTGAGATTGTTTGATTGTTTGAAACATGGATGCAGAATTTTCATATCATTAGCAATGGTATCAATCGTAGCAATCCAGCAATCCAGCAATCGTAGCAATCCAGCAATCCAACAATCGTAGCAATCCAGCAATCCAACAATCGTAGCAATCCAACAATCTCAACAATCCAACAATCGTAGCAATCCAACAATCCAACAATCCAACAATCCAAATGAAATATTCAGAAGAAAATTTACTGACTTTTTATACGCAATTAGCTCAATCGGCAGGGGTTGAGATAGTCGAAATGCCGCATTTCAAATACCTTTATGTACCGAATACGGCTTATCCTAAAGTTATATTTCAACCTCACTTCGAGGCGGAAAATGCAATAAGCGTTATTGAAAATATTCGCCAAAAGCAGGCGCAAGGCTTCCCGAATATCGTGGTTTGTAGTCCGATAGTTACCTCACAGGATACGATTTCGGCACTCCGTAGCCATGCAAAATCGAGTAATCAATGGGCGGCTATGTCTTTGGATTTAGAGGAATTACCTGTTTTACAAAATCGTAATTCTATTGAAATCAAGCGGATTAGTTCTTTTTCTGATATTCAAGAATGGTGTCGGGTAGTGGAAATGGGCTTGTTGGGCGGCAAACAGATGAAAAAGGATATGTTCATTCAAATGTCAAAAATTCGTAATACTTACCTTTTTTCGGCATTCAATAACCAAGAAACGGTGGCTACCGCTATGGCTATTGTTAAAAATAAAACCGTTGGAATTTATCTTATTGCCACTTTAGAATCGCATAGGAGGCAAGGCATCGGGCGATATATTACTCATTTTGCGTTACAAAAAGCGAAAGAGCAAGGCGCAAAAATAGCACATTTGCAAGCAACAGCACTGGGAGAATCCGTATATCAAAAAATCGGATTTCAAAAAATGGTAGATATTCCCGTATTTAGAGTTTGATATTTTTATTATTCAACAACCAAAATTCCAAATGAAAGCTACGATTACCCTCATCGTCTTAAAATCGCCGTTTAAGTTTTTTCCATTATCGCTTTTTGCCTTGAATATTATCAAGCAATTGCAGGCAACGGATTATTTAGAATTTAAAAAACAAGGCTTTTGGACGAAGCATTACACCATGACGCTTTGGCAAACTGAACAACAGCTTAAAGACTTTGCTCATAGTGGCGCACACCTCAATGCCATGAAAAAAAGTGCTGAAATGGCAAAAGAAATCCGAACAATAACCATCGACGCAAAAGAATTACCCGACTGGAAAACGGCTAAACAGCTATTAGAAAAGGGAAAAGTGATGCGATTTTAAGTTGAGATATGTGTAGAAAGTTTTAAAAAATCCAACCTATTAAACAACTCAAGCCGACCTGTTGTTCTTTTTATAATTACTCAAAATAATTCTCTACTACCCTTATTCTTAAAAGTTAAAATAACATAATGAAAAAAATAGTAGCACTAGGTGCGAGCAATAGCAAAAACTCTATCAACAAAAAACTAGCAACTTTCGCAGCCCATCAAGTAAAAGACGCAACCATTAATTTATTGGATTTGAATGATTTTGAAATGCCGATTTATGGCATAGACCGAGAGCGAGCAAATGGCATTCCGCAGTTGGCTTATGATTTTAAGGCGCATTTGAAGGCGGCAGATGGGATTATTATTTCATTTGCAGAACATAATGGTGCTTATAGTACGGCTTTTAAAAATGTAATGGATTGGATATCGAGGATAGAAGGCCCTGTGTGGGAAAACAAGCCGATGTTTCTGTTAGCCACTTCGCCGGGCGGTCGAGGTGGTATTACGGTTTTGGATATTGCGAGGAACAAGTTTCGGTTTATGAATAAAAATACCATCTCAAGTTTTTCTTTGCCATCATTCAAATTGAATTTTTCGGAAGAAGAAGGTATTCTCAATGAAGACTTAAAGGCAAGTTTCGATGTTCAGTTAGCGATTTTTGAAGAAGCCTTGGAAAGAGAGTTGAGTTTGGAAAGTGTTTAAGAAGATTTTTATATTTACTAAACTTTTTTCAGTTTAAGTAATTGGGCTTAAATATTTAGACGATCAAAAATTATAAATTACTGATTAATGCAGTGTTTCAAAAGTTTTGCAATCATTTTAAGGATTTAAAAAATGCCTTTTAAACTAACTGAAAATCAATAACTTAAAAAGTAGTTTAATATTTTTAAAACCTAAATTAACTTTTGAAACAGTGTATTAATGCAGTGTTTCAAAAATAAGTTAATCTTTTTTCCAATGGTGGCTTGCCCCATTGTACTTTGGTTTTCAATGTAAACAAGGCAGCAAGCTACCTTGGAGTATATAAATAAACTTTTGAAACACTGTATTAACAACCCAATGGGTCATGACCCATTGGAAATAATTTTGTCTAACTACTTAAGTGCATGGACAGAATTATATATCCAATGGGCTTCAACCGATTGTGAACTAATTGATTGAAAAACAATGGGTTAAAACCTATTGGAGAGGTAGTTGTTTACAAAATAATTTTGTCCAATTACTTAGTAAACATGGATTTACCCATAAATCATATCATTGTGCATACTACTACACATTTTTTTTTAAACCTGTCTGCCGTCAGGCAGACAGGTTCTAATCCATGATATTATGCTTTTATTTTGGACAAGCCCAAAATCTGTATGGTTTTAGACTACAACAAAAACTATGTGCCTATTGTGTTTACACCTGGCCTAATACATACAATTCAGCTAGAGTAGGCGTTGCGCTGCCTCCTTCGGGTTCGAGCGTGATAGCAAAAGCGACGGCTTCGCCTGCTGATTTTGCAGCGAAAACCTTTTGGTCGTTTTCTTTATAGCCATCAAGCGTGCCTGCGTCGAAAGGCGTAAGCGGGTCGAGCGAAGACATCCACCACAACTGATAGACTTTGCCTTCGGGCGGTTCTGGCAACGATGCGGCATCCACAAAGACTTTCTGATTGGCGGCATCCCAAAATACAATAGCTTGAATGTCAGGTACTTTTCCAACACTTTCTAATACAATTGTTTTTGTTCCTGGCGTTCTTATTGCGGCAAACTGTTCTTTGGTGAGTTCATATTTATCATTTAAAGAGTCTAAATTATCAGCAAATATTTTTTGCTGCTCTTCCAAAACTTTTACTTCTCTTGCGTTGTTAAGCTGTTGTTGGTATTGATAAATATTGTAACCTGCACTAGCTACAAAGAGTAGCCAACCCAAAGCACAAATTAATCTAAAGTTACTATTAGTAGTATTTCCAACGGGCCCAACGGGCGTATCGCTCGAAGGAGATTGTCCTGTTTGAAGAATGTTATTACGAAGTTGAGGCGAAATTTCGGGCGCATACAATGCCGCAAAAGAAATGACAGCCTTTTCAATCTGTTCTACTTCTTCTCTTATACCTGTGTGTTTGTTCACAAGTTGGGTGATAGTTATCATTTCATCTTCTGGCAAAACACCAGCCACATACAACTCTAACTTACCACTTTCTATATATTGTTTATTTATGTCCATAGCTAATCGGTTAAATATTCTTTTAATAATCCAAGGGCCTTCCGAGTCCTGGTTTTTACCGTTCCGAGCGGCAAGTCCAGTTCTTCGGCAGCTTCTGCTTGAGTATAGCCTTGAAAGTAGATTTTATCAATGATTAGGGCGTATTTGGTATTGAGTTTTTCTATTAATTCTTTAACCCCAATTGTGTCGGTATTGATTTCCAGGTGATGGTGTCGTTCGATGGTAGATACGGAGTTTTCTAAATCTTGGATTTTTCTTTGTTGCTTAAAACTTTTGGAACGAGTAACATCAATTGCCAAATTTCTAGCTATCCGCAGCATCCAAGTATATAGCCTGCCTTTGGTAGCATCATAGCTTTCCGCATAGTTCCATATTTTCAAAAAACACTCTTGCAACTGTTCTTCGGCTAGTTTTTGGTCATTCAGCACCCTATAAATGACACCAAACAATGCCAAACTATATTTTTCGTATAGAATGTTTATTACTTTGCTGTCTTTCGATTTTAGCAATTGCACTAATTGCTCTTCTGTAACACTTTTAGCTGTATAAGTCATGTCGTATTATTCAAAATGATAAAAAAATCATTTCCCTATATTTCTCAAAAATAGGAAATAGTAGTTTCTTTTTTTTGGGAAATGCAAAACTTCTGCACAAAATGATAAAAACAGCACTAGCACTTCCAACTTTCAACCAACATTTTCCGACTACAATCAAAATTTTGGTATTCAATTAGTATTTTCGCCACGTTCGTTCGTTTCTTCATTATATTTTATAAAAATGCTAACAGCCATTGCCGCAGCTATTACGCTCGGATTTTCAAAATCAGGTTTCAAAGGCTTAGGCTTTATTGTTGTTTCGTTGATGGCATTGGCGTATAGCAGCAAAGCCTCTACGGGTATTTTGTTGCCGCTGTTGGTGGTCGCAGATATATTGGCAATTATTTATTATCGCAATGATGCCAACTGGCGCATTCTTTGGCAATTGTTTATTCCTATGGCATTGGGCGTAGTGGTAGGCGTTTTTGTGGGCGACCGGCTCTCGGTCAATGTATTTAAGCAAGTGATGGCGGTCATTGTACTGATTAGCGGTATTTTGATTGCATTTATAGGGAAATTGCCGAAAGAAAAAATTCCCGACAATCGGGCTTTTGCCATTACAATGGGCTTGGCGGCAGGCTTTTGTACGATGGTCGGCAATCTTGCTGGCGCATTTGCCAATATTTATTTTCTAGCCATGCAATTGCCCAAACGGGCATTTATCGGCACGTCTGCATGGCTTTTTTCTTATCAATATTTTCAAACTGCCATTTCATATTTGGGTTTGGAAAACCATTAGCCTCGAAAGTTTCACCAATAGTCTTTTTTTAATTCCATTTATCGTCGTCGGGTTTTTTATTGGCATCCGATTGATAGCACGAGTAAGCAATGCTTTATTTAAAAAATATATTGTTGTAATTACTTTAATCGGAGCTTTGATTATTCTTTTAGGATAGGTGGGTATAAACGATCTGCTTGCTGGAATACTTCTTTTTTTTGGTCAAATATACGGGCTAACTTCTTCCACGTAACCTGATAATCAAAAAAAGATTTGGTCTTCTCTGAAATATTGTAATTGCTTGAGTAAATAGCGAGTGTAGTTATTTTCGGCGGATTATTGTTTTCTTTTTTTAAGAGTTCTCTTACAAATCCTTTATCGTTTTTGATAGAATCTAATTGTTTATTGGAAAAACCTTGGCTTACTTTAGCTTCTATGATAATCATTTCATTTTCTAGAAAAATGGCTAAATCAAACGTTCTTTTGGGGGGAAATTTCGTATCCCTAACTTTTATGCCCTGTGCAAACAAAAAATCTCGATAAAAACATACTTCAATTCCTATTTCAAGGTTTTGAATATTCGTGATATCTTTTTGTATTAGTTTTAATAAAGGTATTGGATTCTTTCTTGCTACTTCAAATAATTCAAAACAAAATACTCTTTCTTCTCTTGTAATTTGCTTCCAATTTTTTTCGCCTAAATAAGTAAAATTCATTTTTTCTATTTAAAAAAAACTTAACTATCCTTCCAATTCTTAAAAGGATTTGCCATCAATTTTGAATTAAAATATCTAATATCATCGGTTACTTCTTTTCCTATCCATTCTGGAATTTGAAATGTTTCCGCTTCGGAATTTAACTCTATTTCAGCAAGAGTAAGTCCTTCATTTTCGCCCTCAAAGACATCTATCTCCCATATTTTTTTATCTACTTCTACTTCAAATCGAGTTTTTTCAATAATAGGCTGTTGGCACAATAGCATCAATGCTATGGCATCTTTCAATGGAATTTCATACTCAAACTCTTGTCGAGTTGCGCCAATTGATTTGCCTTTGATGGTCAAAAAGCCTTGATTGCCATATACTCTCACTCTTACGGTTCGTTCTTTTTCGGCATTCAAATAGCCCTGTTTGATTTGGGTTTGCTTCTTAATGTGTTGTTTCCAATTGGCATTTTTTAGCAAATATTTTCTTTCAATTTCTAATCCCATTATAGTATTTTTTTGATGTAATTATTGCCTTTCGGCTAATCGTTTAAGCAAAAGACAAATATAAACTAGAATAACAAAGTCCTAGAAATAATTTCTACTTTTGCCACTCAAAATAAAGCAAAACATGGAACATTTAGACGGTAGAAAACGAGTGAATATCAGAATTGGGCTACTGGTAGAAGTAGTCAAAAAAGAGCATCAACGTAGCGGCGAACTCACGGAAGGCATCGTCAAACGCATTTTAACCAAGTCAGGTAATCATCCGCACGGTATCAAAGTCATGCTCAGTAGTGGCGAAGTAGGAAGAGTAAAGACGATTATTGATGAAGAGGAGGATGATTTTTAGGATTTAATTCAATCCAACCTCCCATAAACTAAAAAGCAGCAACTCAACGATTTCGTCTAGTTGCTGCTTTTTTATATTAAAAGTCTAAATTTTCCTTATTAAAAATTAGGACAATACATTCCCAATCTTCGGCTAGGCGGATGAATGTAAATCAATGAGATTTCAAATGCTCCACGACCGTCATTCGCTGCCGAAAGACTCGATACGGTTACATCATAACTCAAACCCAATGACCATCTATCCCATTCTAAGGCTGCAATAACCGTCATGGCATCGGAAGAAATATTATTGACACTATTTACCAAACGTCCCATCAAGCCTGCACGCAATGCCACATCTTGAAAATCGCTAGTTGTAAAGCGAACGGTTGCTCCAAAATCAGCTTCGTAAGAGTTCCCTTGCATCATAAAACGAGCTACGGGCAACAAACTTACATCTCTCGAAAGTGGTATTTCGCCACCACCATGCACTATAAAAGTGGAATAAAGCGTTTCGCTGGTATTATCCAAAAAAGAAATTTTCGGCTGATTGATATGGTGAAAAGATGCACCTGCATAGACGCTTTTTTCTTTGCCTAACAAGGCATACCACATCAAACCGGCATTAATATCAGGATAAAAATTGGTAAATGAAGAAATGTTTTCACCCGTCGGAAGGTTTGGGTCGTAGCCGCTACCGTCGAATTGAGTACTAAATCGGAGGGCTGCCCAGTTGATGGTATTTTGTGCCATTCCCACTTGCGCTCCAGCTATCAAGTACTGAACATTTCGCCAGCCTCTGCCGCCTGTAAGTTGCTTCATATACGAAGCAGTAACGTTTACTCGGTTCATGCTCAAACGAGAATCACCGCCTTCATCTGACATTACTGTCATTCCAACAGAGAAAAAATCTCGCTTCATCGCATAAAAACGATAGTCGAAACTACCGCCAAAAGTACGAAAAGGGACTTGTCCCAAAAAGCTACTCCATTGGTCACGATAGTTCATAGAAACACGCATCTGACCTTCATACAACCCTGTCATAGCTGGATTTACAAAGATAGAACTTGCATTAATCTGCGAAAAACGTGGGTCTTGCGCTTGCAAAGAAGTGGTCATGAAACCGCATATTAGCAGTAAAAACCCACATATTGTGCTTTTATAATAGTAGTTGTAATTATTGGTCATCACAAACAATTTTTTTCGATTTGAAAGGCTCTTTTTCAAAAGTAATAATAAGAGTTGGAAAAACCCTTATTCATAACTCTTATTCCTATTCCCTTATTTTATATGGATGTTAAAATTCTTTAACGATAAAAATATGTATTTCTGATATTAATAAAAGCCTTTAGTTAGCTTCTTTTCATTTTATTGAAATTTAATTGATAAAAAGTGTTCTTTTTGACTTAAATGACTTAATGATTGTCATATTGTTGGATTGCTAAATTGTTATACGGCTAAATGACCGAGTAGCTTACTTCTGAATGATTTAGCGATTTTTATAACCGTTTTTAAAAAAAACAAAATCACTTGACCGCCATTTCATTTCCACAATATAACAATTTAACAGCACAACAATTTGATAATCCGAAAATCACCTAATCAATGTCGTATTTCCTTTATATACTTTCGTTTCGCCATCGGAGAATAATACTTCAGCTCGCCAAGCGAACACACCGCTGTTTAGGAGTTGGTTTTTGAAACGTCCATTCCAACCCAATTCTGCCTCGTTGAGCGGCGTATCCGAAGATTCAAACACCTTTTCGCCCCAACGGTCAAATATCTGAAACTTCACGACTCTATCACTTCCATAGCCGCCTTGCACGTACAAATAATCATTCGTGCCGTCGCCATTCGGCGAAAATCCAGTAGCGACGTATATACTTCTTGCTTTTTCTACTCTTACAAAAATATCATCCGAAGCCGTACAGCCGTTTGCATCCGTAACGGTCAAGAAATAGCGTTGTTCAACATTTAAATCTTTCACAACGGGAATTGGGCAATTGTAGCAACTTAAAACAGAGTCATTCGGAGTCCAGTGATATAAATAAGGAATTGTACCATTTTGTATAATTGGTATAATAGAAACGGCTTCTCCTACCGTCATTAATATATCCGCACCCAAATCTACTGTAATTTCATCGGGTTGCGTAATCGAAACTGTATCTTCAAAGACACAACCCCAATCATCTCTTACAAAAATGGGATATTCGCCTGCATCCAAACCTACTAAAACATTCGTGTTGGCAAAGATTTTTCCATCCAAACTATACTCGTAAGGCATTCCGCCACCGCTGGCAAAAATGGTAATTTGCCCGTCTCGTTCGTCATAGCAAGAGACATTATCCAATTTATAATTCGCTTGAATGCCTTCTTGCGGCTCTTCTATTTTTATACTTTCCGTTATCTGACAACCATTCGCATCCGTAACAGTAACGGTATATGTACCTGCCCAAAGGCTACTATTACTGCTTTTGTTTCCAGCGTTGTTGCTCCATTCAAAGCCATACCACGGTGTGCCGCCAGCTACCAATGTCTGAATACTCCCTGTATTATCCCCTTTACAAATCACATCTTCTTTCAATACCGTCAATTTTAACGGATTGGGTTCTGTAATACTGATTTGAGTTTGCGCCTGACAGCCATTAAAGTCGGTGATTGTCACCGTATATGAACCGATATCTAATTGAATAGCGGTGCTAGAATCTTGATTGTTCGCATTAGCATCCCAAAGGTATTGATAAGGTGGCGTACCGCCCGACGGAAGGATTGTCCCCGTTCCGTCTGCCAATCCATTGCAAGTTACATTTGTAGTAGTAGCTACTAGAGTAATAGGATTTGGCTGCCCAATCGTAGTGCTATCTATTAAAATACATCCGTTTGCGTCCGTAATCGTAACAAAATACGTTTGTCCTGCATTTAATCCCGTAGCCGATGCACCAAATTGAGTTGGCGATGTACTCCATACGATATTATAATTATTCGATGTCGTTGGTGTTCCGCCGCTCACTAATGCCAGTGCTTGCCCGTCATTTCCATTAAAACAAGTAGCCATTTGCGAACTCACAATGGCCGTGAGAGGCGCGGGTTCTAATAATTGAATGGAATCAATAGCTACGCAGCCACGAGAATCGGTAATGGTTACGGTGTAAATACCAGCCACGATTCCAGTATTGACGGGCGTTGTCGGGCCGTTGCTCCAAACGTAACTATATCCTGTTGCCGAAGGCGTGCCGCCCGAAGCAAGTACCGTTACTGCTCCATTCGGAAAACCGTTACAAATCGGTGAATTAGTTGTAAAACTCAACGAAATAGGCGCACTAGGCTCTTGCACCAATATGGAATCCACCATGATACAATTATTCAAATCCGTAACGGTTACGGTGTAAATGCCTGTGGTGACATTCGTAATAGTAGCGGTTGTTTGTATAGGATTTGTATTCCAAGTATAAGTAAAACCACCAATGCCACCCGTAGCTACTACGGTAGCCGTGCCGTCATTTCCACCAAAGCAATTGACATCAGTAGCCGTCAAAGCGAGGTTGATAATCGTCGGTTCTGTGAGTTGAATGCTGTCTATCAAAATGCAATTATTCGCATCTGTCACGGTGACTATCGCCCAACCTGCCAACAAATTCGTGGCAGTGCTAGTCGTATCTCCATTCGACCACAGATATTTATAATTTGTAGTGCCGCCTGATACAAGTACGGTTGCTGTGCCGTCATTTCCGCCATTACAACTTACGTTCGTATTCGTGAGAACTGCCGCCAATGCACTAGGCTGATTCAAGAATACACTATCGATTACCGAACAGCCAAAAGCATCCGTTACGGTGACAAAGTGCCAACCTATATTCAAACCTGTTACCGAAGAGTCGGTTTGAGTTGTAGTATTCCAATTGTAAGCATAAGGCGCAGTGCCTGCCGTTGGCGTGACGGTAGCTGTGCCGTCGGGGATGCCATTACAATTCAAATTCGTTCCCGAAATAGTAGAAGCCAATGGTTGAGGTTCTACGATAAATATGGCACTTGCAAAAGCACAATTTTTAATATCTGTAACCGTATATTGATACAATCCGCCCGCAAGGTTAGTTGCCGTTTGTGCGATTTGAATAGGGGAAGTATTCCACGCATAAGTAAAACCGCCATTTCCGCCTGTTGGTAAAATGGTCGCTGTGCCATCGGTGTCGCCAAAGCAAGAGGTTTGCACGCTCGTAGCCGTTGCGGCTAATATTGGTGGTTGAACCACAAAAATATTACCCGTGATTTCGCAATTATTCGTATCCGATACGATTACGGTATAACTGCCGCTTGGTACATTATTAATAGTATCCGAATTGGAAACAGGCGATGCGTTCCATTGATAACTATATCCGCCAACGCCACCCGAAGCCGTTGCCCATGCTTTTCCATCGCTATCGCCAAAGCAAGTAGTAGGCAAGGAGTCCAAAACGAGACTTAATGCCGTTGGTTCTATTACGCTTACGGTGTCGGTTTCTACGCAGTTATTCGCATCGGTTATGGTAAGAATGTATTGCCCGGCTTGAAGGTTAGTAGCGGATGCCGTATTTTGAACAGGCAAAGTATTCCAACTATAATTATAAGGCATTGTGCCGCCGATTACGGTAGCGGTTGCCGTTCCAGAAGCGTCGTTATTACAGAACAAAGGCGTAGTTTGGAAATTGATTTCAATAGAATCGGGGCGCATGACTTCTACGCTATCTATGGCTTGACAGCCTACAAAGTCCGTCACCGTCACGCTATACATTCCTGCATATAGGTTAAATTGCAAATTTCCTGTGCCGCCATTGCTCCAATCATAAGTAATATTCCCCGTGCCGCCCGACGCTGCTGCGCCTACTGTCCCTTCATTTGAGCCAAAGCACTTCGTTGGGGTGCTAAATATAGTATCTAAATCAACGAGAACGGGCCCAAACACATTGGTGGTTAGTGTATTGGAACAGCCATCTGAATCGGTGACAATTACTGAAATGTCTCCTCCAGGCAAATTCACGGCTTGTTGAGTGGTCTGAACGGGCGTGCTTTGCCACTGATAAGTGTAGCCCGTCCCTGTTCCGCCACTTGGAAAAACAGTAGCATCCCCATCCGAAAGTCCAAAACAGGTGACTTGCGTAGTTGTAAATGTTCCACTTACTTGCGTTGGCTCGTTTACCTGAATGCTTTGCGTAGCCGTACAGCCGTTGGCATCGGTTACTGTTACAGTGTAATTTCCGCCATT
>CALOED010000108.1:0-9524 GCA_942492005.1 uncultured Saprospiraceae bacterium | reverse complement strand
TTGAATTTCGGAAGGATGCGTCTTTGCTCCAAAAATATACAAATCGGTACCAGCAGGTAATTCGACTAAAAGCGGCACATCAAAAAACGTCTGGGTATGTTTTACCACGCCTTTTTTTGAAAAAGGATAAACCAACTTTCGATGCAAAAAAGCCCAACCTAACCGCATCGGATAACGCTGAAAACGGTGCCATTTGGATAGATGAGTAAGACGTTCTATATTTTCTAATCGTTGTTTGTACATTTGCAATCGTTTAGAAACGAATAAAAATAACTCATAACGTTTGGACGGTTTATTCTTTGTTCGTTCCTTAGTTTTTTATAATCTTGGGCTAGAGGTAGTGCGTCACGAAATACAAAGAAAATGAAAATAGCAGTTAATACTCGTTTTTTATTAAAAAATAAGCTAGAAGGCATTGGGAAGTTTACTCGTGAAACTTTCAAACGCATCGTATTGGCGCATCCTGAGCATGAATTTATTTTCTTTTTTGATAGGCCTTACAGCGAAGAATTTATTTTTGCCGACAATGTAACGCCTGTCGTTTTGTTTCCGCCTGCTCGCCATCCGATATTGTTCGTTTGGTGGTTTGAATGGTCGGTAGCCATGGCATTGCGCAAATACCAGCCCGATGTTTTTGTCTCCACCGACGGCTATCTGACGCTCAATACTTCTATCAAAACGCTACTCGTGGTACACGACATTGCTTTTGTACATTTTCCAGAATATATTTCAAAAGCAGCAAATTTGCATTACCAATATTTTACACCCAAATACTTAAAAAAAGCAAGTCATATCGCTACCGTTTCCGAATATTCAAAACAAGATATAATCAAGACTTATCACGTTTCGCCCAAAAAGATAGATGTCGTTTATAATGGCTGCGATGCTGATTTTCGACCTATTACAGCAGCACAGCAAAGCCAAATTAAAGAAAAATATAGCCAAAATTGCCCGTATTTTTTATACTTAGGTTCTATACATCCTCGCAAGAATGTTGCTCGATTGATAAAAGCCTTTGACCTTTTCAAAAGCCAAACATCCAATAATTTTAAGCTCCTATTGGCAGGTAGAATGGCGTGGCAAATACAATCCGTGAATGAAGCCTTAGAGAATGCCAAACACCGAAACGACATTATTTTGCTGGATTATGTTCCCGAAGGCGAACTCCACCAAATAGTAGGCGCAGCCCATGCTCTGGTATATGTTTCTCTTTTTGAAGGCTTTGGCATTCCTATTTTGGAAGCCATGTATTGCGATGTGCCTTCTATCACTTCCAGCATTACTTCGATGCCCGAAGTAGCTGCCGACGCAGGAATGCTTGTTCATCCATACTCGGAAGGTGAAATAGCAACTGCTATGGTTAAAATGGCTACGGATGCGGATTTTAGAAATGGCTTGATAGCTAAAGGCAAAATTCAACGTCAGAAATTCACTTGGGATTTGACGGCCCAAAAGATGTGGCGATTGATAGAGGCTTTGTAGTTTTTTAGGAATAAGAATGAGCATATTGAAAAATCGTATCAGAACTACGTTCCTCTAATGGCTTCGTAAGCGTAAAGGAAATGGAGTCCTACCAACCTTTTTGTTATTCCCTTCGTGTAGTATTCAGAAGCAATTGAAAAAAGTGGTTATGTAGCGCAAGTTTATATTTTGAGCTGCGTCATAATTTACAAAACAACTATTCATCATTGCTAATGAAATGAAAACGCCATGAGAAAACAACATTCAAAAACCAGCAAACAAGATAAAGAAACCCGTTGGGTATTCGTCGTATTTGTTTTATTAATCATGCTTATCGGCAGCCAAATTTTATCTTTTTTCTAAAAAAAAAACTATATGGCAAAACACGCTACTTTACTATTCATATAAAAACCAATAATTATGAAATCCATTGCCCTTATTCCCTTGACGGTAAATGTAGAAGTAGAGCGTTTTGCAAAAATGTTGGCGAAAATAGCTTACAACACCTCATGCACAGCCCTTATTACGAGTAAAAATATTTGTAAAAACAACTTACAAGTAGCACAAGCAGCCGATAATTCGCCGCTCGAAAAAATGCTACTCACAGCACTAGACGAAAAAGAGGCAAAGTCTGGAAAGGTATTTTACATTGCCGATAATTCAGATAGCAACTGGACGAAACAGTGCATCAGAAGAGCCGATAAAATATTGCTCATAGGCAATATAGAAGAAGCAAACGCACTTACTGCAGTTGGGAAAACCTATTTTGAAAATCCTTCTGCTACGCTTGATTTGGTATTGGAATATCCGAATGACAATCGGAAAGAATGGCAAAAAACGAAATGGATTACACCAAAAAACATCAGACAACAGCATCATATTACCGCTTATAAATGGCAAGATTTTGAGCAGTTAGCCGCTTATATGATTGCTGGCGTAGCTGCTCTATACGAAGAGAATCTATTGAAAATAGCAGCATAAAATCAGCGTTGGCAACCTTTAAAGAATAGCTAACAAGCATAAAGAAATATAAAATAAAATTAGTAGTAGAATAGTAATATTTTGTGTGGTTGGCAGCCTGCAAAGGCTGCTAACACCTCTTTTTGGCAAGCGAAAGAAATAGAATTAGTATTAATATAGCAGTTTTGAAATTTTGAGTTCATAGTTTTTGATTTTGCCTCTGTCCGTAAGCAGCAGAGGCATTTCTTTTTTAATCAAAATGGTCAGTTGAATTGTTTTTATTGTCGTTACTAAACACTTTGGCTAAGGTTATCCTTTCCGACTTGCTTGATAAAGATTTCATTCAACGACGGTAAAATTTCTTTGAACATTCTAATATGCGTGCCGCTTCGGATAAACTGCGATAACAACTGATTAGAAGCCGCTTCATTCGGAATTTTTACGATGATTTTTCCTTCTTCTTCTCGCACTAGCAAATCCTTCAAGCCCATATTAGTAGGCAATATTCCATCGTATTCTATTTGGTATAAATTTTCTTTAAAATCATCCTTAATACGCTTAACGCTCCCTTCTAGTACGTTTTTGCCTTGATTAATCAAAACGATTTCTTCGCAAATTTCCTCCACTTGTTCCATACGATGCGTCGAAAAAATAATGCTGCTTCCCTTTCGTTGGAGTTCTCGAATTTCGTCTTTCATCAAGTTGGTATTGATGGGGTCGAGACCAGAAAATGGCTCGTCGAGTATCAATAATTTAGGTCGATGAACAACGGTTGCAATAAATTGGATTTTCTGCTGCATCCCTTTTGAAAGTTCCTCTACCTTCTTATTCCACCAGTCGTTGATTTCAAATTTCTCAAACCAATCGTTGATTTGTTGTTTAGCATCAGCTTTGGACAATCCTTTGAGGCGAGCGAGATACATCAAGTGTTCGCCCACTTTCATTTTTTTATACAAGCCTCGCTCTTCGGGCATATAGCCAATTTGGGACGGGTGCGAGCTATTGAGTTTTTCGCCATTCAGAAATACCGTGCCGCTATCTGCCCTTGTGATAGTAGTAATGATGCGAATGAGCGACGTTTTGCCAGCACCATTGGGCCCAAGCAACCCAAAAATGCTACCTTCTCGCATTTCAAAACTTACATCATTCACTGCGACGTGCTTTTGATAAGTCTTTCTTACGTTGTCTAATCGGAGTACAGAAACTGCCATTTTGGTATTTTTTTTTATAAAAATTGTTTTAAAACTGGATAAACATAATGAAAGATTGATTTATTTCAAAATCTAAAAATCGGCTTCTTCTAATTCAAAAATTTCATCCACTGACTTTCCGAATATCTTTGCAAGTTTTAACGCCAAAACGGTAGAAGGCACGCATCTATTTTTTCAATGGAGTTTATCGTTTGGCGAGGCACGCCCATTTTTTTTGCCAATTCGATAATCAGATTGTGTTTGGTATAGTGAACTATTACGGCCTCACCTTACGCAAGGTTCTCGCAAAGAAGCGGAGGAGCAGCATTTATTGGAGTCCATAAATAATATTTTCTTTTATAACAGATTAAAGTGTTTTCAGCGTGTTTCTATACGTTATTGCTATTTCAATATTCTTTCCCAATAATCTATAATGGGTTTATCATATTCATCAACCAACAATACCACTTTCCCCTTTTTTTCTGCTAAAGCCGTAATCAATTCCTTGAACTTGTCCTTGATAAAGCGATTTTATGGTAGATAGCATTAATGATTTTCCAAATCGACGAGGACGTGCATAGAAATAGTACCCTCCTACACGAGTCAAATGATAAATCTCTCTAGTTTTATCAACATAAAGAAAATCTTTGTCAATGATTTTTTCAAATGTTTGAATGCCTAGCGGATATGTTTTCATGTTTTTTTGTATAAAAAAAATCTTTTTTATGAAGTAATCAGACCTTAGTAACTTTTACCCTTAAAACTTTTACATTCGAGTGCCTTTATTTTCGTGCGTTGTCCCGTCCATTTATATTGATTTATCTACTTCAAATACACCAAAGCTGTCATAATTTTTTCCATTTTGGTGCGAATAAACCGACTTTCGCCCATAAAATTATTGGCAATAATGGTAAAGGCAACCAACTTGCCCGATTGCGTAGTCGCATACCCGGTATATGCTCGCACTCTTCGCATAGAGCCGCTTTTGAGGCGAATGTTGCCTGCCGCTTTTGTTTTTTTAAACATATTGCGAGCCGTGCCCGTGCGTCCGCCGATAGACAAAGATTCGTAAAAATGATTAAAAATCCCCTTGTCTTTAGCCGTTTTTCGCATGATTTGCGACATCTGATAACTCGTCACTCCATTGCGAGGAGACAATCCGCTGCCATCTTCCATAAAAAAGCCTTCCATATCCATGCCTCGCTGCGTCCAAAATTCTTTGACCGCTTCCACTCCTTTTTCGGTAGAGCCTTCGCCTTTTTTTCGTTTTCCCATCGTTTTGAGCATTGCTTCTGCATACAGATTGATGCTTTTTTCGTTGGTGCGTTGAGCTATTTCGCTGAGCGGCGGCGAAGTCAGCGTCAATAATCGGCTGCGTTGCAAGCGTTTATCTGCTCCTTCTCTTCTGTATTCAAATATATTTTTAGCCATTTTGGGTGTGGCAATGCCGCTTTGTTCCATTTTTTGAAGCAAACTATACGCAGCGTACTGAGGTGGGTCAGGAATAGCCCCTTTTATCGTAAACCGATTTTTGCCAACGGGAATTGTTCCTCTGATGTACCGAGTAGAAGAATAAGGCGCACCAAAAATATAGGCATTATCGCCCGTTCCTTTTTTATCAGATTTGAGTTCGTTGATGAATACCAAATACGGCATTTGGGGTTTTACTTCCACTACGTTGGGAGTAGCTCCGAGTTTAGTTTTTTGTTGAAAAGTCAGGTAATACAAGTTTTCATTGATATTGAGGCCGCTCGCACCCGCACCATAATAATTTCCAATATCGTTCCATTGCCAATCGGGTGCAGGCATTGCCGTACCAAAATAAGAGGCATCGCCAATGATATTTCCATCTAGTTTTTTGATACCTGAATTTTGAATACTTTCTACAAACTTTGCCATCACGGCATCCGTGTTGGGCGTAGTCTGCAAAAACGGAGAACCTAAAGTTGGGTCGCCTGTGCCTGTGATGTAAATATTGCCTTTCAGTTCGCCATCTTTAATTTTGCCGTCGTATTCGAGGTAGGTTTTGTAAGTGTAAGAATGCCCCAGCAAGCTCAAGGCGGTAGCGGTTGTGACTGCCTTCATGGTAGAAGCAGGCACTAGGCTCATGTTCGGATTGTGTTGTGCAATCACTTCTCCCGTTTCTACGTCCAATACGCAGATACTTAAACTTCCATATTTCATGGGTTCGTAACCTACCAATTCTTCGATGGTTTGCTGAAGGTTGATTTGACCATAAGCCACGATTTGTAAACAAAAAACGAATAAAATAGAGGATAAAATGCGCATAGTGTTGTGGTTGTTTGACCTGCTTGCTGGCAGATTGTTGTGATGGTTTGATGCTTGAGCAGGCTCTAAAAAGTCATTTTAGCTGTTTTTGTTAAAATCATCAAAGAACCAACAAAAACACTAACTATATATTCCTAACTAAAAGTATTTAAAGCTGCTAGAAATTCCAATCTATCGGGGTGGAAATATTTATTTTGATTTTCAACAAAAAAAAAGATATTTCTAAAAACAAATAGAATAAACCTTCGTTTAAGAAAAAGCCAATTATTAAGAATAAGAGCATTTTATTAGTCAAAATTGAACAATTGTTGAATTATACTGTTATATCTGTATAATTAATTTTGACATATATCAAATTTTATTAATGATACTATTCAAAAAAAGTAACACGAAAATGCTATCAAAAATAGCATAACAAGTCTTGCTTCCGATATTATCATATCACAACATACACTATTTTTTAAAAAATTTAAAACGTAATGAATAGCATTTGCCTATTCAAGTTACATACTATTATTATATATCACACAACCATTTTGATAAAGTATCACTTTATTGAAAAACTAAAATGTAATTAAACGATGAGAAGCTTAAAAATGATTTTATTCGCTATTATGGCAACCGCTTTGATGAGTACAACTGCTTATTCGCAAGTATCATTCCGAGCAGGTGCAAATTTGGCAACCGTTACGGGAGATGTTGATTTTTCAGAAAAGAAACCTTTAGTGGGTTTAAATTTAGCGATTGCAGCGGATGTAGGTTTGGGAGATAAGTTTGGCTTGCAGCCCGAGTTGCACTTTGTGCAGAAAGGACAAGTTTTACAGGGCGAAATTTTAGGTATTGATACCCGTCAAGCTACAATTGTAAACTACATCGAGATACCTGTTTTATTCAAAGCTAAATTTAATGGCGGTTATTTCTTAATTGGTCCAGCTTACGACATTGCTTTGAACGGTCGAGTAATTAGAGAGATAGAAAATAACAAGGAAGAAAACACTTTGGACGGCGACGACTTGAGTTCTGGTAACTTAGGTTTGCAGTTAGGCGGTGGATTTGAGTTTGGAAATGTACTTTTCGATGTTCGTTTTGGTAGAAGTTTTGGAGACAATTACACTATCAACGATGACGAAAGCAACCTTAATCAAGGATTGAGATTAACGGTAGGTTTCAAATTATAATCTATTTCTGGGAGCGTAAAAGGCTTTCAAATAAAAAAGAGGCATCATTTCACAATTGTGAGATGATGCCTCTTTTTTATTTTTACAAAATCGCTTATCCTTGTTCTTGGAATATTTTACGGATTCTTAGAATAAGTTCATACGGTTTGAATGGTTTGGTTATAAAATCATTAGCACCTAATCGAAAAGCTTCTAGCACTACTTCATCATGCTCCAAGGCTGAAATAGTAATGATAGGCGTTTTGCTATGCAAATCGTCACGAATGATTTTGATAAGTTCTAATCCGGAGATATGAGGCATCATAATATCAGCGATTACAAGGTCAGGTTTTTCTGACTTGAATCGTTCGAGTGCCTGCTTACCGTCTTCTGCCTTGACTACTTGAAATCCCTGTTTTCGCAACCGAAATTCGAGTGCGGTCAGCATAATTTCTTCATCCTCACAGATTAGTATTTTCATAAAATGGGAGATTTCTCAATGCCTCAAAGTAAATAAAAACAAAAAGTGCGAATAAATTGGTCAAAATTCAACTCTTTGCTGGTTCTTTCAAAGGTAATAAATAATTAGAAAAAAATAGCTTAAATCTCTTGAAAGGCTACCAAAACAATTTTACCCTAAGGTCGCTTGCTAATTTGAATAATTTATAGGTGGTCGAACATTGATTGATATAATCATAAAGTGAAAGTCCAAAATTATTTCGGTTTCCTGAAAATCAATGTGGAATAGAAATAAAGCTATCCGACGAAACAAGCCTCGGTCGGATAATTGCCACAAAAAAACCAATGAATTATTATTTTTTTGTGGCACACCAAAGATACGAGTTTAAAGTTTACGGTGTATCTCTTTTAATTCGACTAATGCTCTATCAAATTCTTCTTCTAGTGTATTCACTAAGTCGAACAGTTCTTTGCTATTGATTTCGCTTTTTGCAATTGCTTCTATTTCTTTATTGGTCTTCGTCAGTAGTTTATTGCCTACAAATGCTAAGGTAGATTTCATTTTATGACTGACAGCGTGCAGATTTACCCAATCCTGCTTTTTCGCAAGTTCTCGCATTTTTTTAATTTCTGCTCTCGGCTCTTCAAAAAGGAGTTCGAGCATCATTTTTTTCATGTCGTCATCTCCGTCAGACATCAATTCCATATAAGACAAATCTACGTGTTTTGGCACATCATTACCGTTTTTCATATCTATACCCTCATTTACGTCAGTAGTACTTTTATTATTAATATACTTCGCTATTTTAGTAAATAAATCCTCTGGCTCAAATGGTTTCAATACGCATTCATCCATGCCAAATTCTTTAAATTTTTCATCTTTTGCCATGTGCGCATGAGCCGTCATGGCAAATATAGGAATACTTCTTTTAGGTTCATCAAAATTTTCTCGAATATAATTAGTGGTTTCGTAGCCGTTCATTACTGGCATTTGAATGTCCATCAGAACGATGTCAAACTCTCTTTCTCGAAGGAAGTCGATTGCGATTTGTCCATTATCGGCAATGGTCACATTGATATTATCAAATTCTTTTTCGAGTGTTTTGCGAGCTACTATTTGGTTGAGTTTATGGTCTTCGGTAAGTAATATTTCTACCGTTCTATCTATATTGAGTGTAACTTTAGTCTTTTTGGGTTTGAGTTCTTGTTCTTCGCTTTGCGTAAGCTGTCGTGCTTTTTTAAAATCCATAACTACGGTAAAAGTTGAGCCTACATTTTCTTCACTATCAACGGATACTTGACCGCCTTGCAGCTCAATAAGTTGTTTACAAATAGCTAAACCCAAACCAGTACCGGGATAGAGTTTGCCTTTTTTATTGGCTACCCTTACAAATGTTTCAAAGATAGCGTCGAGTTTGTCTGCTGGGATACCAATTCCAGAATCTACGATACTAAATTCTATTTGTGAGCTTTCTGATTTATCATCTAGCTTGCTTATTTTGATATGAACAGTGCCTTCGTCGGTAAATTTCACGGCGTTGCCAACCAAGTTCATCAGGATTTGGTTCAGCCTCAAAGCATCTCCAAAGATATATCTATCCACATCACTAGCAATATGCAAAAAGATTTGAACGCCTTTTTCTTCAGCCTTATGGCGAATGACTTTTACCAAATTTTCAATCAGTTCGTAAAGGTTAAACTCTTTATTCTCAAAATTTATTTTTCCATGCTCTAATGATGATATTTCTAAAATATCATTGATAATACCGAGTAAGTTTTGAGAAGATTGTTTAATCGAGGTCTGGTAACTTTCTTGCTCTTTATCCAAATCGGTTTGCAAAAGCAAATTGCTCATTCCTAAAATCGCATTCATCGGTGTGCGCATTTCGTGGCTAATATTCGCCAAAAACTGCTCTTTCATTTTGGCCGACTGCTCTGCTACTTCTTTGGCTTTTCGGAGTTCTTCTGTTTGTTTGCGTTCTGTAATATCACGGACGATACTGTGATA
>CALOED010000107.1:0-6890 GCA_942492005.1 uncultured Saprospiraceae bacterium | reverse complement strand
CTCAAAGCAGCTTATAATATTATATGGACACGGGAAGCTCAAAAGCGTTTCGGCTTTGATTATGATGATTTGAATAAGGCACAGAAAAAAGAAATTCAAAAGGATTTTCCTTTGGTGATTTCCGAAGCTGAGCCTACTGATTTTTTAACCTTGCGCAATGCGAATGAATAAAATGGAAAATGATGAAATTCAATAGAAAACTAAGCAGCAACCGACCAGAGGTTTCTACGGCATCGTTGCCCGATATTATTTTTATGTTGTTGTTCTTTTTTATGGTAGTGACCGTGATGCGAGAAGATACCTTGAAGGTGACTTTCAAGCCGCCACAGGCTACCGAACTGGAAAAACTGGAACATAAATCATTGATAGATTACGTGTATATCGGTGTGCCTTTGCGCCAATATCAGGGCGTTTATGGAGATGCGCCACGCTTACAACTGAATAATCAAATCTCGGAAATCGACGATATTCCTAGTTTTTCGGAGACTTTGATTGCCAAAAGAGAAGAGGCCGATAGAGGTAGAATCGTCACTTCTATTCGAGCAGATAAGGAAGTGACCATGGGCATTGTAACGGATGTGAAAACGGAATTGCGAAAAGTCGGACGATTGAAACTGAACTATTCCGCTGTGAATGGACAGCAGTAGAACGTTGGGAGAGTGTATGATTTTTTATTCCATTAGCTCCAAAAACAAAGGGAACTTACTCGCATAAGTAGTAAGTTCCCTTTGTTTTTTTTTAGAAAAAAAATATACTAAGAAGCAGACAACCATTTGATTAAAAATACCAAAAGTACACTGACAACTAAGCCTAAGAATACTTTTAATAAATCACGTCCTACATCGCCTAAAACGCCTTTGGTTAGTTTATTTTCTAATCGGATGCGTATTGCTACCTCACGCCCTGCGAGCAAACCTAAGAAAATCCAAGTGGTACTCATCGGTAATTTTCCGCCCCAAAGTCCAAAATAATCATCTTTGAAGACATATAATATGATACCGTATAATAA
This sequence comes from uncultured Saprospiraceae bacterium, assembly GCA_942492005.1. Lineage (GTDB taxonomy): Bacteria > Bacteroidota > Bacteroidia > Chitinophagales > Saprospiraceae > CAKZLL01. The sequence goes on along the minus strand of CALOED010000107.1, from coordinate 5,881 downwards.
GTCAATCAATGTTGCGGAGCGAATATCTACCGTATTGGTTTTAGCTCTTACAATGTTTTGTACCGCACCGCCTTTGCTATAAAAAATATAGGCCAATAGCCCTAGTAGCACCAAGAGAGAAACCACAAATTCAACCACACTCATATTAAAACCTCCATTGAGGTAAATATAAATATTGGCTAAATCCTGTGTGAGCCACTGCGACCACAAAAAGCCAGTAGAACACCATTGAAGGACCGTCCAAAGCCTGCGGTTTCGTTCATCTAAAGGCGTTTCGATAAATCGCTTTTCGACCACTTTAGTTATTAGCAAATAAATGGCAGCCGCAGAACCAAACGCTATCAAATAGCCCATTATGGATTTTTTAATCATGCCGCCTAAAACTGCCGATGTGTCAAAAACACTCGAAAACATAGCTGAAAAATCATTTGGGAGCTTGCTCAAGGAGAAAAGCGTTAAAATCATAAAAGTAGTACTCACAGGAATACCAAATCGAGTGATAGCCAATAATACCAAAGGCGGGATAAGATAATACCATTCGTATTGGAAGTTTACTAAATCAATGGAATCATTGATTTTTCCTAAGCGACCGTAAGCAATATCTCCATCAACGTAACCATATATTAATGTAGCAGAAAGAATAACGGCAGCAAAAAGCCACAAGATATACCACGGAACACGTTTTTCGTTGGAAGTCAAAAAAGTGCCGAGCGTCTGAATCACATCATTTCCTACTACGGAATAGGCGGCAAGAAAAAAGCCGAAATAGGCAATTAAGGTTGAAATATCCATTAGACGTTGAGTTTGCAAGTTGTTTTCTCAAAATTTTCGCTAAGATATGGAATGATTTCTTTTTATCGAATTTCTAAAAAAAGCATAATCGCCTATTAAATATTTGAATATAGCTTAATACTCTAATTAGACGGATTTTCTATTTTGGGAAGTATTCTTTTAATAAAGAATTAACAAAAAAATTATATAGAAAAATACATAATACATATTTAATTTAAAATCAATCTACTTTAGTGGTCGAATTATTTTATATGTTAATAATTTAAAAAAAATAGATTTAGGAATAAATTTTGGTATTGCTTATATATAAAAAATAAAAAATGGCTTTTTAAGTATTTTTTAAAATTTTATACTAAAACTTTATACAAGTATTATACGTTATAGAGGATATAATATATATTTACTTCGTAAAGTAAATACTACCACTGTCAATAAAATAAAAAAAGAATGAAGACTATCATCGCATCGTGCCTAATGGTAGGTGTGTTCTGTAGTTTCAGTACAATTGAAAAAACAAACACAAATCTAGAAAGTAAAAGAGCTTTTACTACCACCGAGTATCCAGCGGCATTCGTCATTGGAGAGTATTCTAATATTTTTGAAACGCTTAACGACCAATATACGCAGCAGCTACTGGCTGTGTGTGAAAATGATTTGGACAAAGCCTACACACAATGGAAACGAGTACTCGCAGACATTGACCGTTTTGCTCAATTGAATGGTTTTAAGTTGAAAGGAACAAAAATGTGGATTAAAATTTATTGGTCAGAGGACGGTCAAATCGAACATATTGCTTATGATTTGAAGCGGCAGTCTAAGAAGATTAATAAGAAAAAATTTACCGATTTGCTCGAAAAGTATATTGCTTCTAAGCCAGAGCCGTTTATGAAGTCAGAAAATAATTTCTCTCACTATGGCAGTGTGAATTATCCCGTACACGCCACTTCTATTTACGCTGATTAAGCGATAAGGACACAACACAAATCTTTGAATAATGAGTTTTGATTGATTAGCTTTGGAGCTTTTATCAATCAAAACTCATTATTTTTATGGCATTATATGACCTACTCGAAGCAGCCGTAAAACGCTACAATCAGCCTAACTTTATCGAAAATGACCCTATTTCTATTCCTCACCGATTTTCGAAATTACAAGATATAGAAATTACGGGCTTTTGGATAGCCATGCTTGCTTGGGGGCAGCGAAAATCCATTATTAATAGTGCCAACAGATTGATAGAATTGATGGATGGCGCACCACACGATTTTATACTCAACCACGAAGAGAAAGACCGTGAACGCTTCTTACCTTTCAAGCACAGAACTTTCCAGTATATTGATACACTTTATTTTTTAGCCTTTTTTCAAGATTTTTATCAAAAAAATGAATCCCTTGAAACCGCATTCTCTCAACACCTCTTACCTACCGATGCACATACCGAAAATGCGCTTATCGGATTCCATGAAACGTTTTTCTCATTAGAGTTTGCGCCTAAGCGCACTCGAAAACACGTATCTACGCCGGTTAGAAAATCTACCTGCAAGCGGTTGAATATGTTTTTGCGTTGGATGGTACGCAGCGATGCACAAGGTGTGGATTTTGGCATTTGGAAAAATATCAAAACCAGCCAACTCCTCATGCCGCTCGACGTTCATGTAGATAGAGTTGCCCGTCAGTTGGGCTTGATTAGTCGCAAACAAACCGATTGGAAAACCGTTCTCGAACTCACCGAAAACCTCCAACAGTTTGATGCCAATGACCCTGTTAAATATGATTTTGCCTTATTTGGTCTTGGTGTAGAAAAAGAAATATAGGAAGCAAATCCTCTAGGAGTGCCTTAATTACCTATTTCATTGCCTTATAAGCCACACTTTGTATTCTTGGTCGAATATCCATTTGTATGATTTTTCGATTATTCATTTTCGGATAAGTTCGATTGGAGCAAAAGACATAAATCAAATTATGTTTTGGGTCAGCCCAAACGGAAATGCCCGTAAAGCCCAAATGCCCGAAGGCTTGCGATGATGCTAGTGTGGAAATATGCGTCATTTTTTTACGTGCTTTGAGGTCTTTCATGTCAAATCCTATTCCTCTTCGCTTGCTTTTAGGGTGGCGAGTAGTGAACTGCTTGATGGTTTCTGACCTGAAATATTCCTTGCCATTATACACGCCATTATTGAGCAACATTTGCAAAATAGCTGCTATCTCGATGGGTTGCGCAAACAATCCTGCATGACCACTCACGCCATTGAGCATCGCTGCGCCCATATCGTGTACATAGCCTTTTACCATCTGATTTCGCCAATAATCGTCTTCTTCGGTAGGTGGTATTCTCGATACGTCAATGCGTTCCGTAGGGTTGAAACCTGCCGTAGTCAAGCCCATTGGCTCATAAAATGTTTTGCGGACATAATTCTCAAAAGGCTGTTTGGTAACGTTTTCTACCAAATCACGGATAAGGTAAAAACCTAAGTCGCTGTATTTATAGCCGCCTCTATTGCGCAAAGGAGAGTCTATAATGGCTTGATAGATGGTTTCTTTGTAGTTTTTATCTATATATAAATCATCTGTCACCTTATAGCTATACTTTTCCGAGCGTGTTTTTTGATAAATACCTTCTTTGTAAGCAGGATATTTTGTGCCAATTACGGTTTCTTTATAAAAAGGAATCCATGCTTGAAGGCGAGCTTGATGCGCCATTACATCTTTTATTATCAAATTTTCTTTGTTCGTTCCTCTCAGTCGGGGGATGTATGTGCCTAAAGTATTATTGATGTTCACTTTGCCTTCGTCCACGAGTTTCATTACAGAAATAGTAGAAGCGCAAATTTTTGTAACCGAAGCCATATCATATACATCATTGATAGTAGAAGGCACTTCCTTTCGGTAGGTTTGGTAGCCAAAAGCCTTGTGGTAAACGATGCGGCTATCTTTTGCTATCAAAACTTGAAGCCCAGGTGTTGCGCCTCCGCTGATGGCTTCGTTTGCTATTTTGTCTATTTCTTCTAATTTTTTAGCGTCCATTCCCACTACCGAAGGTGTAGAGACCAAGAGTGCTTGTTGGTCGCCTACATTTACGCCATCGCCATATTTGCTTTTGTAAGAAGCGGTTACGGGCAAACGCCCTTTCATCACTACTCCGCCAAATATTCCTTTAGCTACGGTCTCTTCTGTAATCGTATTGTCTTCGTAAGCCACTACGCCTACACCCACATTATCAAAATATTTCATGCTATACGGGCTACCAAATACCACAACCACCACATTTGTCTCCTGTCGGAGTTTATCCACAAAATTCCTCGCACTTTTAGATATGCCTTAACCTTTTCTAGCCGTTTTACTCATATCATGGAAACTGACGATTACGGTGTTTTTCTTTTTCAAAGAACTTATCAAACTTCTAGAGCGAGAAGAAGAAATCTCTCTTCCTGTATAATAATGCTTAATGCCTTTGGAGTAAGTGTCCAATTCTCTTTGAAAATGAGTTCTTCTTCCTTTTCCAATGCTTATCGTAGCTATATTCATGTTATTTGCACGAGATAGCGGCAAAATATTGTTTTGGTTTCTTACTGCTGTAATGGCGTTTTCGTACAATTCACGCTTCAATTGTCGAGCTGTCTCGCTATTCAAGTCGCTATGAATATTGCTAGTAGAGACGTAAGATTGTTTATTTAATCCCAATCGGAATTTGTTGCGTAATACTTTTTTGACTTTATGTTCAATTTCTGATTTGTTGAGCGTTCCATCTTTGACGGCTGCTTTGATGGCTTTCATCGCTGTCGGAACGTCGGCTGGCAACAATACAATGTCATTTCCTGCCTGTAATGCTTTTACTTCCGCTTTTCCATTTTTAAAATATTTACGAACGCCGTGCATTTCCATTCCGTCCGTAAATAACAAACCTTCATAACCCAACTCCTTGATAAGCAAATCATGGACAATTTTTCGAGAAAGAGACGATGGTAGGTTTTTGGTATTGTCCAAAGCTGGAATCGACAAATGAGCAATCATCATACTGCCCACATTGTGTTGTGCCAATACTCTAAATGGAAAAAGTTCGACGCTATCCAATCGAGCTTTATTGTGATAAATGATAGGCAAATCGTGGTGAGAATCCACATCGGTATCTCCATGTCCTGGGAAATGCTTTGCGCAAGCCAATACTTGAGCATCTTGCATTCCTTTCATATACATATAGCTTTTGGCGGTTACATTGTGGCGGTTTTCACCAAAAGAACGGTCGTTGATAACGGGGTTATTTGCATTATTATTGACATCTACTACGGGCGCAAAATTGACGTGAACGCCTATTCGGCTACACTGACGGGCAATTTCTTTACCCATTTTATAAATCATTCGGTTGTCCTGAATAGCACCTAGGGTGAGTTGGCGAGGGTAAGAAATAGTAGTGCTTTTGAGGCGCATTCCTAAGCCCCATTCTCCGTCTATTGCTACCATGAGCGGCACTTTGGTGGCTAGTTTTTGGTAACGATTAGTCAGTTCTGCTTGTTTTCGAGCCGTGCCTTGAAAGAAAATCACGCCACCTACCTTGTCGTTTTTTATCATTCTTTCCACGCCTCGTTCATGGCTGCTGCCTTTATCCGAATGCGCTCGCACCATAATGAGTTGTCCTATTCGCTCATCCTCGGTGAGTTGTGCGAATGTAGCTTCTACCCATTTGTTTTCTTCTCGTCGGTCAATGTCTTTCTTTATCTCCTTTGCCGAGGCTTGACTCCCTATCCCTATCGGCACGCTTGTTAGTATGAAAAGGAAACAAATACCTGTTATAATTAATATTCTCGCTCTCATGGTGTTCTATGATTATTGCCAATGATTCCAAATCTAAATCATCTTATCTTTTAAACGTCAAAATATCAAAAAAAGCACGATTCCAAAGGTAAATAAAAGTTATTTGTTATATAAATATTTTTTTAATATAAAATTAAACTTTAACTCTTTTCTAAGTTATACCAGATTTGAAAACTGCTTAAATTATGAATAAGACAATTAGAGTACCAAATATGAGCGATTTATTCTGATTTTAGTATTTTTTAACGATTGCGACACGCTTAGCCAATGATGATTTTTG
>CALOED010000106.1:0-4492 GCA_942492005.1 uncultured Saprospiraceae bacterium | reverse complement strand
TACAGTAAGCAGTCGGCAGTGTGGAGATTTTTAATTCTCTAGCCTCTCAAAAAAAAAACAAAGGGAACGTATCTTTAGTGATACGTTCCCTTTATTATATTCAAAATTTTATCAATCAAAATGATTACTGCCCACTAGCCAGCGGCTTATGTTTAAAGCCAATTGCTGGTTTGTCGTAGATTTCGTCTTTCGTTTTATCCAGCTCAAAGCTACTCACGTCGTTGAGTGTCAGAATACTAATCATATCCTCTTTACGGTCTTCGATAGAAAGAGAAGCTAGGCGCAAGTTTTGATTTTTGACCGCTTCAGTTACGATATTTCTAACCGTTCGAGCATTTCCAAAATATTTATCACGCAATTCGTGCTGGAATGCCAAGTATTTTTGAAGATGCTCACCTGCCTCAGGCGTAGGGTGAAGTCCTTCATCACGCAGCATTTGCATGGCTATTTCAAATAATTCAGAAGGCATATAATCTTCAAATTTCAATACTTTATCAAAGCGAGAACGCAAGCCGGGATTTGCTTTCAAGAAGGTATTCATATTGTCAGGATAGCCTGCCACGAATACGAAGAATTTTCCACGATGGTCTTCCATGCGTTTAAGAAGCGTTTGAATGGCTTCATTTCCGTAATCTGCGCCGCCGCTGCCTTGATTGAGCGCATAAGCCTCATCTATAAAAAGGACACCGCCCATTGATTCATCTATCTTTTCAGCCGTTTTAGTTGCCGTTTGACCAATAAATCCAGCGACCAAACCTTGACGGTCAGTCTCTATCATGTGACCTCTTTCGAGTACGCCAAGAGCTTTGTATATTTTTGTTAAAATTCTGGCAACGGTGGTTTTTCCCGTTCCCGGATTGCCCACAAATACGGTATGCAAGAAGAATTTATTCAATACATCTTTGCTCGTTTCTCTATAAAAACGCACCAACTGCACCAGTTCGCCAATTTGCTTTTTGACATTATCCATCCCAATCAAGTGATTGAGTTCTGCCATGGCTTCATCCAAAAGAAGATTGTCCACAGGAATGCGAGGCAAGACTTTTTCTCGTTTCACTTCGATGTTATTTACATCTTGAATTTCTACGGTCGAGAGTATTTCTTCGGATAAGCGGAGTGGATTTTCTAGTTTCATAATCCGCAAACCAAGATTGACTTTTGCCTGTTCGATAATATCATAAACAAATCGAGCATTGCCAAACGAGCGGTCACGGTTGCGGTAAGCCTCCGTTATCAACTCATCAATTTTTACTTTCGATGGAGAAGTGAGCGTGACACGTTTTTTGTTACTAGCAAAATCGGCTATTTTGGATAACTCTTGTGGCAAATAATCGTCAAATTCAAAATAGAGTTTGAATCTTGATTTCAAACCAGGATTAGAATCCAAGAAATGACGCATTTCTTTAGGATAGCCAGCTACTATTACGGCTAAATCTCCTTCGCCATTCGACATTTCTTTTACCAAAATCTCAATGACTTCTCTACCAAAATCTTTCGTATCGTCATTCGAGCGAGCCAAAGAATAGGCTTCGTCAATGAACAAAACGCCGCCACGAGCTTTTTCAATCGCTTCTTTTACCTTCGGTGCAGTCTGACCGATGTATTCGCCTATCAAATCTACTCTATCCACTTCATGGACGTGTCCCAGAGAGAGTAAGCCCATTTTTTTATACAACTTGCCCATCATGGTTGCTACGGTCGTTTTTCCTGTTCCAGGATTACCGATAAACACCGAATGAACATTGATTTCTTCGTTTTCTAAAAAGCCCTTCGCCTTTCTCAATTGCAAAAACTGAATATATTGCGCATGGTCTCTGACTTGTTTTTTGATGCTATTCAAGCCAATCATGGCATCGAGTTCGCTCATTACGTCTTCAAAGCTGACATTTGGGTCGTCGTCGTTTGCAATCTGAACGGGCAATTGCTGATTAGGTAAAATGATACCCGGCAGTCCTTCTTCTGCAAATTCTTTCACCTCAAATGGAACTACTGCCAAGAGTTTGTCCATAAAAACGATTTCGGCAGTATAGCTATCATCTCGCCAGCAACCTTTGACATTCGACCCCCAACCGGCTGTGATATTGATAACTTCATCTTTCTTTTCTACCCGATGCAATCGCACGACTTGCCCTTTCATTTCACGGGCATTATTATAAAACTTGACAAACAATTCGCATTGCCAGCTATGACCTACGAGCAAATTATCTAAGGCGATTTCAACATAAATATATCGAGTATCTTCGACACGCATAGTGCGATAATAAACCCTATCTGGCAAAGGCACATCATCGTAAGAGCCTTCGTATAGCTTTAGAGAACGTACTCTGAGGTAAGGATTGGTGTTTTCGGTAAGCTCTAGTTGGTCGTTTGACAATACCGCATCTTCAATATAGAAATACTTCGTTGCTACTTTTTGCTCTTCAATCCATGCTTCCCAGTAGTAAGCTCCTTTTTTCCAAAAGCTGCCTGTTTTCTTATTGCCCCAGCCTTCACGAATGAAAATCATCGTGTCGTACTTGCTGATTCTACGCTTGAAATTGAGCGCACAGAGTTCTTTGCGTCCTTTTTTTAAAGAAAAACACTTCAAAGTAACATTTACATCCCAGTCATCAATGTCGTATAATTTATTATGGAAAGATAGCTCCGCATAGATGTAGCTGATATTAAATCGGTCAAATACCTGACGATATTTTTTTCGATTGTCGGCTAACCATTCAGTAGAAGCATATACTCTAAGTTCTTTGAATTTGTATTTTATAAAGTTTGGAGGAAAGTGCATTTTCTTAGTTTGTTTTGTCTTACAATGATTTTCCTTTCTTATTCTCAATTAAAAATAACAAATAATTTGATATATAATAAGTAGGATTGTTGAATTATTTGATGGTTTTGGCTTATTGGACGATTAAATGGTGTTTTTTGCAACACAAAGGCAATATTGCCAACCTATATCAGCTATTAGCCAAAAACTATTCCGAAAGTTTGACCGTTTTCAAAATTTATTTTTACGTATAAATAAAAAACCTTGAACGTCAGATAGCGTTCAAGGCTTTTGAAATGAGCTGCTTTTTTATAAAAAAAACAAAAAAGAGATAATGATTTATTTCATAAATATGAAATAGGTTGTTAATCAATTTTTTATAAATATAAAACTATCGCACACCTAATATTTCAATATAAAAAGTCAGATTGGCATAAGGCGGAATTATGTCTTTATAGCCTTGCTCGCCATACGCCAAATGATAGGGAATAAAAATAGTGGCTTTCGTTCCAATTGGAAATAAAGCGATGGCTTCCTCCCATCCTGCGATAACGTTGCCTTCTCCTGCTACGAAATTTAAAGTCAAGCCTTTGTCGAGCGAAGAGTCGAATTTTTTAGAAGTATTTGTCGTAAATCCTGTGTAATGCACGCTTACGGTTTGTCCTTTTTGGACGGCTGGGCCTGTTCCTTTTTGATGAATGACGTAATGTATGCCCGAGTCTGTTTTTTGCGTTTTGAGTTTTTTAGCGTTGAACTGCTTAATCAATTGCGGCAATTTCACATCCTGCTGCTTACCTCGCTGTTTGGCATCTGCTTGTTCTTTTTCTACTTTAGCTTGAGCGGCTTTGAGTTCACGGAGTTTGGTTGCTTCATCTTTTATAGAAATAATTCCCACGTCCATTATCATCATATCTCCGGGAAAAAACTGGCTTTGCGCCATGGAGGCTTGCATATCTGGGCTGAGTTTGGATATTTCAAAAGCAGCCGTTGCGCTATCTCCTGCCGACATTTCTTGCATGACAAGGTGTAATGGCGAAATATTGTAATCCTCTTTAGGTATGCTAATCATATCGGGCAAGCCTTTTCGAGACTGATAATTGATTTGGTCGCCTTTTCGCAACGTCATATAGAACTGGATTTCGTCGCCTCTTTTTGCCTTTCTGCCGTTAGTCGAGCGGTGTTGTTTCCAATTGAAATTGCCGTTTGGATGCGGTTCCAATCCATTGAGCGTATTTTTAGCCAATGCTTCTCGCTCTGTTTTGTTGGTGATTTTTTCCATTTTAACTCGAAGCTCCATCCATTCGCCTAGCACGAATCCTTTTGGCAATTCTGCCAGAGAATCCACCAAAATGACTACCGAAATACTGTCTCCTTCGGCAAGCAAAGGCAAAACTCGCTCAATAGGCGTGCCTTTATTTTCTGTGCCAATCAATCGAAATTCGGGTTTTTTATTATTATAAGTCGAACTTACTACATAATCGTCTTTCAGAACGACGGAATGAAAAGTGACCAAATCGCCCGTAGTTGGCTTTGCTCCATTTTCATTCTGAACGAAGTATTTGTAGTGAATCCCTTTTTGCAAAGCGGTGTAGCCTTTATACTGATTGGGTAGGTTGCTACCGCCGCCACAAGCCCAAAAAATTAGCCCTACGAAGAGTAGAGCTAAGTAGTTATTATATTTTATCATTCTCAATTATGATTTTTCTTTTTAAAAATTGTCAAAGAATCAATTTT
>CALOED010000105.1:0-11774 GCA_942492005.1 uncultured Saprospiraceae bacterium | reverse complement strand
CTATTTGAGAATCTCGCAAATATTTTACGTGGTCAAATTTTGCTACAAAAGCATCTACCGTGCTTTTTGAGCCTACGGGATACACGAAAAGGTCTAAATTTTGGTCTGCCGCATACTGAAGCGGCAATTCCGTTTTGCCCGTTCCTGGCTCGCCTTCTATCAATAAAGGCATCCCCAATACTCTCGCTATATGAAACGCTTGCGCTAATTCGGGGTCGCAAAGGTATTTTTCTGCGCCCGTCCACATTTGTGTATATGCCATGAATGGTTAATTATTTTTTTCTATTTATTACTGTCTAATTCTAATCTATTTGCATCAAAATTGACTTAACTTTTCCTCCAAATCACTTTTGCTTTTTTAGGGTCTTTTTTCCAGTATTTTACGACTATTTTCTGGTCTTCTTCTATCAAGTGCGCATACCGATGGCTTTTATAAACCCTCGTAGGAATAGTTATAAAAATCGGTTGTTCGTCCATTTGTTGCGCTTTATATGCTACTTCAAAATTCAAACTACTCAAATCCGTTCCCCTCACCGACTTATATTCGGACTTCACATTTCTGATAATCCCGACGGTTTCGTGTCCCGATAAGTGAATATTTAAAAAATAAAGAATGTTGTATAATGCCAAATAGAACAGCGAAATACCATAAAATAAACTCACTCCGCTGACCAAACCGCCAAATAATCCTACAAAAAACTGTTTTGAAAACAGCAAATCTAAGGCCTGAAGCATAAAAAGTCCAAAAATAATGAGAATAATACTCAATAATCCATACCACACGAACCATTTGAAAATGATAGCCAAGGGCGTATCTACGACTAGCCAAAATTCTGGACGCTCAAATTTTGATTTTAAAAATTGGATGATTTTTTTGATAATGCTATTCATATTTCATTAACTAAGCAACCTCGCTTTTCTAAAATCCTCTTTCCAATACCTCAATCGTACCTTTTTCCCTTCTTTGATTTGTTTGGAATACCAGTGCGTTTTGAGCATTGAACCTGAAATCTTTTCAGTAATTCCGTCTATTTCAAAACGTATTTCAAAATGATAACGGCTAAATTGCGTCCAATGCAGTTGAAAATACTTGGTTTTTACATTTTGTATCACGCCCTCTGTTTCTATTCCTTCACGTCGAATGCGCATCGAATATTTTACATTATAAAAAGTCCGATACGCCAAACGATAGCCAAAATGCAAACTCAATAGGCTAACGAATAGCCCAAACAGTGCCAATGCAAGTCCGTCTTCCATTATCATCGTACCCGTAGAGGCGATGGTTATTATTCCAAAAAGCAATAAAAATAGGCTTAAAATACCATAACCAATTATCCATTTTAGAACGATGCGCAGAGGCGATTCCAAAATGAGCCAATCAGTCGGACGCTTGAAATAAGTGATTATCATTCTTTGAACTTGATTAAAAGGACTTTAAAATAATCCCGAAGGTAAGATTTTTCATACTACTATACATTTTTTTTTAAACCTGTCGGCAGACAGGTTTTATTTTGTAAGTAGTATGGATTTTTATAAAAATAAAAAAGCACCAAATCCGTAACAGATTTGATGCTTTTCTCATTAGAATTTTTCTTTAATCTTAGTTATTTCCCAAAATCAAAGGCAAGCCATCGCCGCCACCTCCAACTACTATTACTTTAGTATTCGGAGAGTTAGCCAATTTCAAAGTAGCTTCTATACCCTTGTCTTTCAATATCTTATCCGTCAAAGAAGCATTCAAAATACGGTTTGCATCTGCTTTTGCTTGCGCTTCAATTACTTTACGTTCTGCCTCTTTACGTTCTTTTTGAAGCGTGTATTGATACTTCAAAGCCTGTTGTTCTGCTTCGATTTTATCTTCGATAGCCGCTTTTACTTTATCTGGCAAAGATACATCTCTAATCAAAGTCGTTCTTAGTTCGATGTAGTTTTTAGCCAAACTTTCCTCTAAGTCTTTTTGAATCAATGTTTGCACTTCGTCACGCTTAGAAGAATACAATTCTTCTGGCTTGTAACGTCCGATAATTTTACGAACCGACGAGCGAACTTCTGGGCGAACTAAGGAGTTTACGTAATCTTTACCAAATTTTTCATGCAAATCTGCGATGTGATTATATTGAGGATTTATACGAATAGTAACGTCTAATTTGATGTCCAAACCATCATTAGAAAGTACAGTCATACTCTCTTCCAATTGTTTTTCTCGTACATCATACACATACATATCGTTCCACGGAGCAATCATGTGAAAGCCCGGCACGTAAGTTTTGTCTTTATCCAAACCGCCACTGAAGCGTTTGAATATAATTCCTCGTTCTCCTGCGTCAATAGTCAGAAAAATACTGCTTGATAAACTGATAATCAATATCAAAGTAACTACTGTAAAAATAGCTATTGTTGTCAAATTCTGTTTCATCTCTAAGTTTTATTATATCTCCAATAATTTCAATGGTCTAAAGGTAACAAATATTTACATTCGTAGTTCTCAATATTCTATGTTGGTGGCTTTTTTCACTACGAAGATGTATTTTTTGGCGGATATACTTTTCTCTTTTCCTTGCTTTGCCTTTCCCGTTTTATATCATTCATTTACCCAAACCACCTTATCCGCCATCGGCTGACGTTTGCCCGGCATAGCTGGCATTTCGTGATAGCCCATGTAGAAAAATCCCAAACATTTATCTTTTTCGCCTAAGCCTAAAAAATCCTTCATAGCTGGAGTTTTGATATAGGCCGGCGTACTCCAATACGCTCCAATACGGTAAGCCGAAGCGGATAACCACATATTTTGAACAGCACAAGCCACCGCAGCTATTTCTTCAAATTCTGGCACTCGCTCTTCTTCATCTCGGTGCATCACTATGGCTATCACGGCACCGCATTTTGCAGGTTTGTGTAGCGTTTTGAGGTATTTTTTTTCCTGAAAATTTTCCTCCGCCACGTAAGTCTTGTACATTTCTGCCATCGTAACGCCTAATTTGGGCAATGCTTCGCCTTGAAATACTACAAATCGCCACGGCTCAGTCATTCGGTGCGTAGGTGCCCAATTGGCATTTTCCAAAATTTCAGTAAGAATATTTCCATCTATGGGCTGGTCAATATATGACTTTGGGAATATTGACCGCCTATTTCTAATCCATTGATTGACCTGTTCTGGTGTCATTATGTTTTATTAAAATTAAAAATTGTTTCCTTTGAAAATAAAGGTTCTATCTCAAAAAAACTCACTCCGTCAATTGATAAATATCTCGATATTGCCTGCCGTATTCATCATAATCCAACCCATAACCGATAACAAATTTATCTTCTATCTCGAAGCCTGTATAATCAATTTCAACAGGATAAACCAATGCGCTCGGCTTCACCAACAAAGAGACCAAAGCTACCGAAGCAGGATTTTGTGCTTCTAACGATTGCATAAAATGATTCATCGTACGTCCTGTATCTACGATATCTTCCAATATTATCAAATGCCGATTATTAACATCTGTTTTGAGACCTATCAACGTACTCACTGTACCCGACGAACGCATTTCTTGATAAGAAGACAACCGAATAAAAGTGATTTCACAATCAAAATCAACCGCCTTCATTACATCTGCGGCAAGCATAAACGAGCCATTGAGAATAACAATAAACAAGGGGCGTTTGTTGGCATATTCCGTTTTCAAATCGTCGGCTATCTCTTGAATGCGCTCCAAAATAGCTTTTTCGGGTATAAATATTTTAAAATATTTGTCTTTTACTAAAATCTTATCCATTCGTTGTGTTTTGCGCTAAATAACGCTTTTTTTATAAAATGCCAAATCCTAAAGTCCCAAATTCTTTGCCTGCTGCCTTTGAAGCCAAAAATGCCGCAGCCGTATCTTTCACTGCATTTTCGATGCTATTGAATTTAAAATCCAATGTTTTTATGATTTTATCATTCTCATACTCAAACTGGCTCGACGACATTTTAGCCGTTTCTTTCGTAATCAGCGGTCGGCTTCCTGTGAATTTACTGCGCAACCATTCCATTCTCCAAACCAATTGTTTCATAAAATCAGTTGCTTTGACGCTAGGCGGTTGCTTTTCTAAATACTTGGCTATCAGCTCAAAATAATCTTTATACGCCATATTTTCACCACTCACGATATAGCGTTGATTCTCAATCTCACTTTCCGTTAGTCGGATAAGAATTTCGGCAGCGTCTCGCACATCTACGAAGCCCGTTTGCCCCGAAGTGTAATATTTCAACCCATCATCCACTTGCTTAAACATTTTGCACGAAGTCTCCGTCCAGTAGCCTGCGCCTACTATAATCGTCGGATTTATCATCACGGCAGGCAATCCTTCTACCGTGCCTCGCCACACTTCTTGCTCCGCCAAATACTTACTTACAGCGTACCGAGTATTCAGGTCATTGTTTTCCCATTTGGTTTTTTCTGATACGATATTTGTCTTTTTACTTCGTCCAACTGCGGCTATCGAACTCACATAAGCCAATTTTTTAACGCCTCGATACAACCCAACATTCACAATATTTGCCGTTCCTTCGCTATTGACTTGCAACATTTTTTTGCGGTCTCGTGGGTCAAAAGATACCATTGCCGCAGCGTGATACACCTTTTCTACGCCCTCCATCGCATCTTCCAACACAGGAATATCTAGCACGTCGCCTTCTATCCATTCCACTTTATCCATCACATCTGCCACCAAATCCATTCGACTCGACGCTCGCTTCAATGCCCGCACCTCAAAGCCGTCTTTCACCAACTTTCGTAAAATATAAGACCCCAAAAAGCCCGTTCCGCCTGTTATGAATATTTTCATTGTTAAGTTGTTTTCATTTTTTGTGGTTTTAGTAAGGTCTATTTTTTGTTAAAAAAGTAGGTTGGCCGAGAATCGTTGAAGTTTAGGTATCCTGATATTTTCATGGCTACCGATTTCAATTTATTATTTATCAACCAACTTTATTCCTACATGAGAAACCCTTCGCCCCAGCTAAACTCTCCCATAATAAACCGCTCCGCCAACCGTATCTCGCTTTGCGCCTGTTACTGAACTAAAGCAATTCGCTCGCTCTTCTATCCTCAAAACGCCCATTAAACCCATCAAAACCGCTTCTTTGTATTCGATAATTTCATTAGAGGGAATAACAATTTTAACCTTCAAGGGTTGAATTGCTATTTGAATAGTTTCCATCAAGAAGCTATTCAATGCCCCTCCCCCACTGACAATGAGTTGATAATCGTCTTTTTCAAAATTTTCTTGTTCGATAATCTGTTGGATAGATTTTCTAACTTGAATGGCAAGATGCTCAACGGCGGTTCTCAATTTATCTTTAATCGGGCAATCTATCGCCAGATAAATCGGAATGATTTGCGTTTGTATCCAAGCGTTTGCAATGGATTTTGGGTATGAATTTTTAAAATAATCGAATGTCGCTAATTCTGCTAATATTTCGGTATTCACTTCGCCTTGCTGCGCCAATGCTCCATTTTTATCGTATTCCAAATCCAAAATATTAGCCATCGCATTCAGCACTTGATTAGCCGAAGCAATGTCAAAAGCGATAATTTTACCATTGGCATTGCAAGTAATATTGGCAATGCCGCCAATATTCATACAAAAATCATAATCGCTAAATAAAAAACGGTCTGCCGCAGGCGCAATCGGCGTTCCTTCGCCATCAATTGCTATATCTTGAGTACGAAAATCACAAACTACCGTTCGTTGCGTAATCGCTGCCATTGCGCCTCCATCGCCTATTTGAGTAGTAAAACGCTTGTCGGGCGCATGAAAAATGGTGTGTCCGTGCGAAGCAATAAAATCGACTTCTATTTGGTGTTTTTTTATAAAACCATTCACCAATTCTCCTAGATAATGACCAAAATAAGTATGCGTTTTGACAAAGGTGAGGGCATTTTGCGTTGGCAAATGTTTGAGGCGTGTCATCCACGATGGCGAAAATGGAATCGTCTCCGCTATTTTTAAATCATAACGAATGTCTTTCCCATCCGTTGAAAAATGACAATATGCTAAGTCCACGCCATCCAGCGAACTCCCTGACATTAAGCCGATTACTTTGTATTGATTCATTGCTCCATTGATTCACGGTTTCATGGTTTCATGGTTTCATTGATATAAGGTTACGTAGTCCTGCGTTTTTTTTATAAAAAACTAATTTCGCATGAGTAGCGGCCACTACAATGAAGCAATATAACCATGAATCAGTGAAACCATGAAACCATAAATCTCTATCTGATTACTTCTTAAATTGCATGGTATATTCTGCTACGGCTTTGATTTGCTCTGGTTTGAGCGTGTTTTCGTAGCTCATCATAGAAGTGCCAGGTCTGCCATTGTAGATAACTTCGGCTCTTTCCACTACTGAAAGTTCGGAAAGTCCCAAATCCTTTGCGCCACTTACGCCGCCACCGCCTGTTGCCAAATGACACAACATACAATTCTCCTTGTAAACTCTTGCGCCGCTAATATCGCCACTTTCAATTTTTGAGAAGTTAATACCTTCTTCTTCACCGCTTTTTTTTGTGCCGCTATCACTTTTGTTGCCACCACACGCCCAAACTAGTACTGCTAGTACCAATAATATTGAAAACTTTTTCATGTAAATATTTTTATAGAAAGATTTTAAAAATGAAAGTAAAAAAATGTTTTTAAGTCTTATAACGATGTTCCAATTTTTCTATCAAAAATAACTTTTTGTCCGCCTTCTATTTTCGTTTTTTGTTGAAAAAATCCCTGTGTTCGTTGATATTTTCAAGAGATATGTCAAAAACTTTGGAAACTCTTAAACTTATTATTGTTTCCAAAGTTTAGAAGTTGTACTTTTGCGCTGGATGAAAAAACGCCTTTGTTACAAACTTTATAAGTATTTGACTATGAAAGAGTTTGGCGTATTTTATTATTCATAATTTAGTAAGAGACGAACAAAATTTTGTGCTATAAAAAATAAAAGCACTTGATGACCGCAAAAAAATCAAGGGAAAGATAAGACGATGAAACGGAATGGAATTAAAAAATAAGATTTTTATAAAAGCAGAAGAAATGTTTATGCGATACGGGGCGAAAAGCGTCACGATGGATGATATTTCAAAAGCATTGGGCATTTCAAAAAAGACGCTTTATCAGTATGTAGATAATAAAGGAGATTTGATTAGTAAAATCATTACCTTTTATATTGAAAGAGAAAACGACGTGATGCTAAAACTTCGGGCAAAATCGAAAGATGCCATAGAAGATTTTTTCCTGATTTCGCAGCACGTCAATAAACATTTGCGCTCAATACAACCGGTGGCAATGTATGATTTACAAAAATACTACACCGAACAATGGGAAATGATGCGCTCTCTCAATCATAAATTTATTTACAATATTATCAAAGAAA
This sequence comes from uncultured Saprospiraceae bacterium, assembly GCA_942492005.1. GTDB lineage: Bacteria > Bacteroidota > Bacteroidia > Chitinophagales > Saprospiraceae > CAKZLL01. The sequence goes on along the minus strand of CALOED010000105.1, from coordinate 4,384 downwards.
ATTTAGAGAAAGGAATAGCCGAAGACCTGTATCGAGAGGATTTGAGGTGCGACATTGTAGCGAGATTGTATGTCAGTCGCATTGATACGTTTCTCGACCCCAAGGTGTTTCCTTTTGAAAAATATACTCGAATGGAGCTGCATCACGAGTTTATTAAATATCATTTGCATGCCATTGTGTCCCGTAAAGGAAAGTTGAAAATTGATAAATATTATCAGATGATGGTGAGTTAAAACTCAAATAGCAATTAACATATTTTAGCAATCAATAGAAATTCATTAATTCTACCTACAAATACTATTACTATAATGAAAAAAAATTTTTGGGTGTTGGTCTTTGCCATTTTGGCACAAGGAGCATCAGCACAGGACAACGCATTTTCGTTGCAGCAGGCAATAGATTATGCCATGAAAAATGACCGTGGTATTCGCAATTCGCAACTCAATGTGAAGGATGCAGAAGGTCAAATCAACGAAATCCGAGCTATCGGGATGCCTAAACTATCAGGTAGTGCCAATTATCAATACTTCATTGAATTGCCTACTTCGCTTATTCCAGCACAATTTTTTAATCCTCAAGCACCTGCCGATGAGTTTGCAGAAGTACAATTTGGTACTAGCAATAACTTGACGACATCGCTTGATTTTTCGATGTTGCTTTTTGACGGCACTTATCTTACGGGATTGAGAGCCAGCAAATTATACAAAGATTTTGTGAATTTGCAAGCAAAGCAAACGGAAAAAGAAGTAAAAGATAAGGTCACGGAGGCTTATATCGCTACGCTCGTATTTGCGAGTACTAAGGAGACTTTCGAAAACAATATTCTTACGCTCGAAAAAATTACTCAACGAAACCAAAGCGACTGTAAAAGCAGGTTTTGCGGAGCAATTAGACGTAGATAGACTAGAGCTGTCTGTTCAAAATCTAAAAATGGAACTCGACAATCTCAAGCGTCAAGAAGAGCAAGTGGTTAATCTTTTGAAATTCAGCATGAGTTATCCGCTTGACCAAGAACTTACCGTAACCGATAATATTGATTTGCTATTGGCAAATGAGTTTGCGGTCAAAAACGATGAGCAAGTTGATTTATCAAATCGTCCAGAAATTGCAGTAGTAGATAAAGGCATCGAACTGAATGATATGGATATTCAGCAGTATAAAATGGGCTATTATCCGAGTGTAGCAGGTTTTGCATCTTATCAATACCAAATTCAAGGCAATAATTTATTTACCAATTCTACTGGTTTTCCAGTAGCCGTAGCCGGTTTGCAACTCAATGTGCCGATATTTGATGGTTTTGAGAAAAAATCAAAAATACAACGTGCTAAGGTTTCTAAAGAAGTGGCGTTGAACCAAAAATCGGATTTGATAAGAGCTATCAATTTGGAAGTAGAAATGGCTCGCATCTCTTACCAGAATGCCTACGAACGTGTAAATGCTACCAAAAGAACGCTCGAATTGGCAGAAAAAATTCAAAACACAACGAGTATCAAATTCAAAGAAGGCGTTGGTTCTAGCTTTGAAGTCATTCAAGCATCGCAAGACGTGTATAAAGCTCAAGGCGATTATCAAAAAGCTGTTTATGATTACTTGAAGGCAAAGGCTGATTTTAAAATGGCTTTGGGAAAGTAAGCTAGAGAGTAGGCAGAATTGCAATTACTTAAAGATTTTAAAAGCAATACATCTAAATATTAAAATATTATTATGAAAAAAATAGCTGCACTTTTAATAGTGGTTATTGGATTGGCTTCTTGTGGAGGAGGCGAAGAGCAACCTAAGAATGAAATTCCACAAGGGCTAAAAGAGCAAAAAGAAATGCTCAAACAAAAAAAAGCAGAATTGCGAGAAATGAAAGCAATGATTGCTCAGTTGGAAGACAGCATTCGTAGTGCTGACCCGAATGCTAAGGACAAAAAAGCATTGGTAACAACTACTACTATCAAAAAATCAACTTTCATTCGATACGTAGAAATTCAGGGTTCTGTGCAAGCAGAGAACACCATTAAGGCCAGTAGCGAAATTGGTGGGCGTTTGCAAGGTTTCAAATTGAATGTAGGCGATTATGTAAAAAAAGGACAACTCATTGGTAAGGTAGATTTGGAAAGTGTTCGTAAGAATATCGCTGAACTACAAACTCGATTGACTTTGGCAGAAGATGTTTTCCAACGCCAAAAAAGCCTTTGGGATCAAAAAATCGGTACTGAAATTCAGTATTTGCAAGCCAAAAACAATGTAGATGCTTTGAAAAAATCAATTGCGACACTAGAATTTCAATTGACCAAAGAACCTATTTATTCTCCTGCCTCAGGTACAGTCAATATGATTTTTTCTGAAAACGGCGAAGTCATTGGGCCAGGCACGCCTATTTTTGATATTCTCAACCTCAACGAAATTAAAGTCGTAGTGGATGTTCCAGAGATTTATATCAAATCCATCCGAAAAGGCGAAAGTGTAAAAATCAAATTCCCTGCATTGGAAGAAGAGCGCAACGGTACAGTAAAACGCTTAGGCAATCGCATCAACGCTGCCAACCGTACTTTTGAAGCCGAAATCGCTTTGGGTAATCCGGGTCAAAAACTGATACCGAATATGCTAACTTCTGTATTGCTCAAAGATTATGTTGCGCCAAATGCCATTACGCTTGCTGCTGACTTAATTCAGCAAGAGGTAAGCGGTAGAAGTTATGTATTCATACAAAGCACTGCCGAAGGCAAAGAGGGCAAAGTAGCTAAAAAAGTCTATGTAGAAATAGGAGAAAGCTATGATGGACAGACCGAAATCAAATCGGGCTTGACAGGCGATGAAACCGTCATTGTAGAAGGTGCGAGAGGATTAGTAGATGGAGAATTGATTAAAGTAAACTAGATAATCAGTTGGTATAGTTGGCTGTCCGCAAATAGGTGAACAGCCCAACTAAAACCCACTTCATTAGCTAGAAACCAGACTTAACATGGAACAAAATCAAGAAACGAAAAAAAATATATTTAGGGAATTTGGGCTGACCTCTTTCGCTGTGGATAATGGCACGAGTGTATTTATCCTCACTTTTATGATAATTCTTTTGGCTGGAATAGTTATCAGTCGATGCCGAAGGAGTTATATCCCGAAATCGTTATCCCTACTATATATGTAGGTACGCCTTATCCGGGCGTATCGGCAGTAGATATTGAAAACCCAAACCGATTGAAAAAGAAATCAAATCGGTATCGGGCGTTAAGGAAATCAAATCTACCAATATTCAAGGTTACTCAACGGTAATCGTAGAATTTGGTACAGATGTAAAAGTACCCGAAGCACTCTCGGACGTAAAAGATGCGGTAGATAAAGCCAAAGGCGAATTGCCAACCGATTTGCCGACCGACCCGAATGTGTTTGATATTAACTTTTCGGAATTTCCCGTCGTGACGGTCAATCTCTCTGGAGATTATACCATCGACGAATTGCGTGGCTATGCGGAATATCTGCAAGACAAAATCGAAGCCATAGACGAAGTTACACGAGTTGATATTAAGGGCGCACTGGAGCGAGAAGTCAAAATAGATGTAAATCCTATTCTGATGGAAGCCCGTCAAATTAGCTTTGGAGACATTGAGCAGGCTATACAGTCCGAAAACCTCAACGTATCGGGCGGTGAAGTCTTGATGAATGGTTTTAGAAGAGCGATTCGTGTGGTTGGAGAATTTGAAACGGCAAGCGAAATTTCAAATATCGTAGTCAAAAGCGAAAACCAAAACACGGTTTATCTTCGAGATATTGCCAAAGTATCATTAGGTTTTATTGATGCGACTTCTTACGCTCGTTCGGATATGTTGCCCGTTGTTTCATTAGATGTTGTAAAGAAAGCAGGCTCTAACTTGCTTGATGCGATTGATAAAATGAAACTAGAGTTAGAAATTGCACAAAAAGAAAAACTACCCGACGACCTAAAAGTTGCACTATTTAATGACCAATCGGTCAATGTAAGAACGCAAGTAAGCGAATTGGAGAATAGCATTATTTCGGGTGTCATTCTTGTGGTTTTGGTCTTGTTGTTCTTCCTCGGCACACGTAATGCGATGTTCGTAGGTATTGCCATTCCGCTGTCGATGCTTATGGGTATTTTAATATTAAATATCTTAGGCATTCAGCTCAACTTGATGGTACTCTTCTCGCTCATTCTCGCACTCGGGTTGCTGGTGGATAACGGGATTGTGGTGGTCGAGAACATCTACCGATATATGCAAGAGGGCTATTCGGGCTGGGATGCTGCCAAAAAAGGAACAGGAGAAGTTGCCGTTGCGATTATCGCATCTACGGCTACAACGCTTGCTGCCTTTTTGCCATTGGCATTCTGGGGCGGCATCATCGGTAGTTTTATGCGCTATTTGCCTATTACGCTTATCAT
>CALOED010000104.1:0-2785 GCA_942492005.1 uncultured Saprospiraceae bacterium | reverse complement strand
GCGGAGAGGTGGATATGATGTTGAGTTTATTTGAAAAAGCTAGAATACTTCGTTTGGCAGATGGAATTTATGAAATAGCGCACGATACATTGGCTTTTCAAATCTCTGAAAGGCGAAGTGGAGAAGAAAAGGCGTTGCTCGAAATTCAGAAAATAGTAGATGATAGATATGTAGCTTATGTGCAAACGGGCGCACTGATGAGCAAAAAGGAATTGGATTACATTGCGCCTTATCAGTCGAAACTTCCAACTACCGCAGACCAAAAACAATTTATTTATAAAAGTAAAAAAAGCGTTAAACGAAGACGCAGGCTGCTTATTGGCAGTCTTATTACGGCATTTGTACTTATCTCAGGGTTTGCGATTTACGCCATTATTCAGCAAGGCATCGCTCGGGAGAAGGAAAAAGAAGCAAAGGAAATAGCAATAGTAGCAAGGCAAAAACGAAGACGAAGCAAAGCGGCAAAAAATAGAAGCCGACAAACAAAAAGAAAATGCCGTGCAAGCTCAAAAAGAAGCAGAGCAGCAACGTGAAGAAGCTATCAAGTCAAAAGTAGAAGCAGAGCGCTCAAAAAAAAAATAGCAGAAGTAGAAAAAGAAAAAGCCGTACAGGCTCAAAAAGAAGCAGAAGACGAACGCCTTAAAGCAGAATCTTCGGAAAAGAAAGCCGTAGCCGCACTGGAGGAAGCCAAAATACAAGAAGAAAAAGCCAAAAAAGAAGAGCAAAAAGCTATTGCCGCTGCCAAAAAAGCCAAAGAAGAAGAAGCTAATGCCAAAAGACAGGAAGAAATAGCGAAGCAACTTCGTATCGGTTCTTTATCTTCAGCATTGGCGATTAAGTCGGCTGACATGAAACATCAAGAACGATTGAAAGGGCTTCTGGCAATGGAGGCGTACAGTTTGCAAAAAAGCGTAGAAGATGAACTTATGCCGCCAGAAATTTATTCGGGCTTGTATTCTGCTATCAATAAATACTTAGGAGAAGATTTTGACGAAATAGAAAGCGGACACTCGGGAGCTATCCGCTCAATCGTTAGGATAAATGAGAATACCGTTTTTTCTGCAAGTAGCGATGGATTTTTGTCTAAATGGAACTTTAGCAACTGGCAAACAGTAGGCAAACCGACTTTCAAAAAAACGAATATTAGAAGTAACAAGACCGTGGATATGAAGGCTATTCTTTCTAAAAATGGCGAATGGCTCGCCATAGGAGGCAAAGCCGCAAATCTTGAATTGATTAATACCAAAACCAATGAATCGAAATTCTTTTTTGCTCATCAAGGCAAAAATATTTACGACTTAGAATTTACACCTGACGGCAAAAATATCATCACGGTAGGAGGCGACAAAACTATTCAACAACACAGCATCGAAACTAGGGAGACTTCAGTTTTAATGTCTTTGGTGTATAACACCGAAGCCATTGCGATTTCTCCTGATGGCACTTTCCTAGCAGTAGGAAGCAAACAAGGCTTTTTGCAGCTCTTCAAAATGAAAAATCTCAACAGTCCCGTTTTTAATATTTCATTAGGAAGCGGCGTGTCCGAAATGAATTTTGATAAAAATACCCAAAAGCTGATAGCAGGTTTAAGGAATGGTACTATCTATACCTTTGATAAGGTAAATGGCGAGTATGATAAAAATAGGAAGAACGCCCGAAAATTACACGACCAACAAATATCTGCCATGAAATTTATCAAATACAAAGATAAAAACAACAATCCATTGAACGTAATGGCACTCGGAAGTTATGACGGAACGGTTACGGTCTGGAATTTAGCAGATTTTGGAAATGAATTATACGAGCCTTTGATATTCGATAACGACCAAAAATGGGTGATGTCATTGGAATTTATTAATAATGGCGACCATTTGGCAGTTGGGTATTTGGATGGGAAAATGAAATTTTGGGCATTAAATACCGAAAGTGTAGCAAATGAACTATGTGCTTTATTAACTAAAAAATACCCTGATAGCAAGCAATTAACAGCTTCGGAACTCAAACAATACTTGGGCGATGGCATCCATAAAGATGATTATAAAAATTATTGCGAATAATAACATCATCAGCACAATTCTAAGAGTCTTTAAATCTTTCAACAATAACGAAACGGCGAATACATGAAGCAATATAGTTTAATTTTAATAACAATGATACTATGCAGTGCAATGGCTTTTCAGGGGTTTGGCCAGTGTGCTTTGCTGACCAAAGCCACCAAAAAAGCAGAACGCTTATATGATGATGGGAATTTGATAGAAGCCTCAAAACTATTAAATGACGCAGTAGAAAAATCGAGCAAAGGAAGTTGCGCCAACGAAGTGCAAAAAGCTCGATTATTATTGACACGTATCCATTTATTCATGAATCAAGACACGGCGGCAGCCTACAATTATGAAGAAGTACTCTCTATCTCTCCCATGTTTAAGCCCGATACAACGCTCGAACCCGTCGATTTAATTTACTTCTCCAAACAGTTTCAGACGATACCCAAATGGAGTTTTTCTTCCGAACTGATAACCGGAAGACCCAATGTTTTCATGTACGATATATACAGCATCACCATGAGTAATGAAACTTTTGGAGAAGCAGAAAAAGATAACTCGGCTTATTTACCTGTCTATGGTTATGGTGTAGGAGTGAGAGGAAACTATCATATCAACAAATGGTTCGAATTATCAGCAGGTATTCAGTATCAAAATAGAAGTTACAGTATAGAAAAAGATACAAAAGGGGTACAATTCATAAAAAATGCCAGTGGTGAAGATATTCTCCCGCCCAATACCTT
>CALOED010000103.1:0-25750 GCA_942492005.1 uncultured Saprospiraceae bacterium | reverse complement strand
ATGATGTTAAATTGTAGAGTCAATGAATACAGTATCAATTATCATTTGTAGAGCTTTGCTTATTCTATGTATGAATGATGTATACTATTGATGTAGTAACTAGGAACGACTGGTGGATCTCGAGAAGAGGAACGGCTCGACCTTGAATAAGAGCGACGGCGCCCTCTTGCGGGCGGGCGTCATTGAGAGCTGCTTACAGATCTACTCGAATAGGGAAGATGCTGAACTCCGCCTGCCCGTTTCACGACGTCCCCACTATCGCCTCTAGAACCAAAAAAACTCTTTTGAAGATGTTGCATCACCTTTTGCTCTTGCGGAGGCGAGCGTGAGCGAGAAGTGCTCTCAGATCTTTTCGACCGCGAAGAGGAAGAAGAAACGAGCAAAAAAAAATGCGCATCGAACGTGATCTGGGGCCTTTTCTGCTACCTGAATGTCAACTGAATGGCTTTCACATGGCTGCGTAATCCATCCACAAATCAGCATTGGACGAGCAAGTGCACTGGTACGTGGATGAGTTCAATGATCAAGCTTTGGTTGCGATGTTCACTCACGACCCCGCCCACAGCCGGGTTTGAATTCGCAGTCGCGTGCCATCAGTACTTTGCCCTGTGCTTTGACCCGAACTTCATCGGCTTGCACATGGCCTAGCTCTCGTGGCTGTTGCACCAGGTGCTGATGAATTTGCCCAGAACAGTGTTGCCCACTCCGTGCTTGCCATACCATCACTGTCCGTTCATCCAGGTGAAAGGTGGCCACCACGATGGCTTGCACTGGACAACCATAGGCAATCAACGTCACCACCATCGTGACCACATCCATCGAGTTGTGCAGACGATAGAATGGTGTTCCCACCCTGGCAGCAAAGCTCTTACCGCATATTTTGCATTTGTAACGTTCTTCTTTGCGACTATGGATGACGATGTTCTTCTTGCCAACTTTTCCCCTTGCGGGGCAGCCCATATTCGGACAGAATTGTGTGTGAGGGTCCATGTGGCTTTCTCTTGTTTGGTGTCAGAACCACAAGATTCCACAGGACTCTCATTTTTCAAGTTCCACGTTTTAACGATTATACACTCCGAACTCCTCCTGTAGCATAAAACACTCAAAACAAATCTTTGTTTTTCATGATTGATACCCTTCCTGTTGTTAAATTCCCGACATTTGAATTATACAGCGAAAAAGGGGCAACGAAATGTCAGCCCAAATAGGTTATTATGTAAATTATAATGAGCCTATGTCCGATCCCGAATTATGCAATAGGGCATTGAAAATACAATCCGACTTGTGGATCACGCCATCAATACCGGGCTGGAACCGAAATTTGAAAAGACTTCCAAAAGCGAATGAGATTTTTTCCAGCCATGACGTATGGCTGGACGCGCTGGTGGCGTTCATGGAAACTCCCTCATGGCTGCATTACCTTAATCGGCGAGATACTGTTATTCCTACTCGCTTTTGACGGAGTTTGGTGGCCTCGTCGTCCTGGCCTTGCTCATATTCCTGTGCATTATTCTGCCAGCACGCCTGATGCAGGATGTCTTTGTCTTGCGCGGCACAGTTCTGGCACTCTGTATGGGCGGGATGATGGGTTTTTACATCAATAACGAAATAGGGCTGATTGGTACAATACCTGCCTGGCTGGTTATCTGGCCTGCACAATCGTTGTTCTGGTTCTGCTGGATTTTCTGTCAGAAAGTTTCGGCTTGTCGCTTCTGCATTGACCGGGCTTGCGGACGGCTCACGATTTCTGTATGTCAATTTGCCTTTATCCCCTTTGGCCTTTGTGGTTGTGGTAGCGGATTCTAGGATAAGAAACTCGGATGAGAAAAATAAGTAGGCGTGATTTCATCAGGTGTCGGCCCTTTCATCGCAGTGGTAGGTTCACCCGCGTATCCATACGTGTCTCGCCGGAGGAAACCTAATATCTTGATCTTCGTCCTAGATGCGATGTCGGCTCGCCACCTGTCCTTATACGGCTACCAGCGCGAGACCACTCCCAACCTGACAAAATTCGCACTCCGTGCAAACGTTTATCATGCGCACTATTCCCCGTCAAACTTTACATCCTCCGGTACCGCATCGTTTTATCGGGCTGCATCCTAGATACCGCGCTTTCAACCTGGGCGGGCTCGTCCGCGAGTTTGATTGACCACAACATCTTAGTTCAATTTAAATTTGCTTCAATGTTTTTGAAACGAACTTAATTAGCATTTTCTTTTCGAGATAAATTTTAAATAGTAATTAGCTATTACAAAAAAATATATAAAAAGGGATGCTTTTACCTTACTGAAACTAGGTATATTCTATTTTGATATAAATGTTCCACTTTAGTAAAATTTATTTCAACCCTGCAAAGAAGCACATTAATTTAGACTTTACCGCATTTTAACTGTTAAATATTTGTGAAGATTTGTTATTTCTGCGTTTTTAGGAGAAAACGCAGAAATAACCTGGTTTATTTAAAGCATTTCTCGGCAAGCACGATACAAATCTTTCCAGCCTGCTCGCTCTTTTACGATAGTTTCGAGGTATTCTTTCCAAACCAAACCATCTTGAACGGGGTCTTTTACGATTGCGCCTGTAATACCTGCCGCCAAATCGGAAGCGTTCAGCAAGCCTTCCCCGAAGTGAGCCGCTAATGCTTGTCCGCTATTAATCACCGAAATAGCTTCGGCAGGGCTGAGGGTGCTGCTCGGTTGTTTTATTTTCGAACGTCCGTCCATCGTTTTGCCTTCTCGCAGTTCTCTAAAGATAGTGACTAAGCGTTGAATTTCTTTAATCGGAGCCTGTTCTGCTGGTAATTCTAGCATTTTACCAATTTTATCCACTCGTGTTTTTACGATTTTGACTTCTTCTTCCAACGTAGCAGGCAATGGCAAAACCACTGTATTGAAACGACGACGCAAGGCACTTGACAAGTCATTTACACCTTTATCTCTATCATTGGCAGTCGCAATCACATTAAACCCTCTATTCGCTTGTACTTCCTGATTGAGTTCTGGAACGGGCAGCATTTTTTCAGATAATAATGTAATCAGCGTATCTTGAACATCCGACGGAATCCTCGTCAATTCTTCAATTCGAGCAATTTTTCCATTTTGCATCGCATTCATTATCGGGCTAGCGACCATCGCACCTTCGGTTGGGCCTTCGGCTAGTAGCTTGGCATAGTTCCACGAATAGCGCATCGAGTCTTCGCTCATGCCTGCTGTGCCTTGCACCAAAAGGGTAGAATCGCCCGAAATAGCGGCTGCCAAATGTTCTGAAACCCACGTTTTGCCTGTCCCGGGAATACCTATGAGCAATAAGGCACGGTCAGTTGCCAAAGTAGCTACGGCAACTTCCATCAACCTGCGACTGCCAAAATATTTGGGTTCTACCTCAAAGCCGTTCTCTAGCTTTCCGCCCAAAAGATAGGTGACGACGGCCCACGGCGATAAATTCCAATTCGTTGGGCGAGGTTTGCTGTCTATGGCTGCAATCGCTTGCAATTCTTCTGCAAAGGCGTTTTCTGCGTGCGGTCTTAATACTTGTTGATTGTTATTCATGGTTTATTTATTTCCTCGTTGTGCTGATAAAAATCCTCGAAACGTCGAATTATATTTTATTAAAATTATGCTTAATACACCTCCTCTTCAAGGCGTTTTGAAATCCACCAATAATTGCCAGATACATCCATTACGCCGCCTTGTCGGTCGCCATAATCCATATCGGCAGGTGGAAAAACACTTGCTGCGCCATGATGCAAAGCATTTTTATAAATGGCATCTACATCATTTACATATAAGTAAAATGAGGTTTTCATTCCTAAAAATGGTTCGATGGCTTCCGTTATCATAAAACAAGTATCGCCAATTTTCAGAATGCAATTGCCAATCGTTTTCCCATCTTCTCGATACACCATATTGATTTCTTCGGCGTAGAATGCTTTTTTTAGAAAGTCAATTAGTTTTTCGGGATTTTCTATAAATAAATAGGCGTTCATGGTTGTGAAGCCTTCGGGGTGGTAGGTATTGTATATTTTTTTCATTGTTGTTGTTTTAAAAAATATTCATGATTACAAATCATTTAAAGATAGGTGTGGCAGTTACGCCAAATATTATTTTATGCCAATATCAGCATTTTAAATATTCTTTTCGCAAACAGAAATGCCCGTCCTATTTCAACTCCGTCAATACCACCTTCCGAAACCTCAAGACACTCAAAAACTCATCCACTTCTTTTTCCCAAGTTCCCCAAATGCGTTGTTCTTTGGGCCAACCGTGTTCCAATTCCAAATGAGTGCTAGGGTCAGAAAGGTAAGCGGCTTTTTTGAGAATGCCTTTATAATGCCATCCTGCCCAGTAGGTTTGCGCCATAAGCATCCAGTTTTGGAGATTTTTTATAAAAATAGTCGTCAATTCGGGCTGCCAACGGTGTGGGCTCAATTTCAAGAGATGGACAATCGGGTGATTTTCTTCCAACAACCCTTGTGCGCTCGACAAGCCCATTATCGCAATTTTATTAAATAAATTCTCTGAAATATTCTCCAATAACGGATTGATATTGATAAAATCATTTAAATCTTGGTTTTTAACTTTACTTAGCCAAAAAGTAAAAATCGCATCTGCCCACTCATCACTATTATGAATAGCAGTAGCTTCGAGTGTAGCTTGAAAGAGTAATTCTTTCCAATCGCTTTTCCAATACAATTCCAAAATGCGCTCTGGCGATTTTCCATAATGCGTTTCCATCATCGAAGGCGGAATCGTCGCCAACATCTGCCCTAATCGGCTCGCTTTTACGCCACCTCGTATCCATTGCGTCCGAATGTCAATACCATCTCGTAGCGTTTCATCGTCTATTTCGTTGGGCAATTCTATCAGCAAATGATTTCTTTTGTCAGTGCGCATCATGCTGGAAATTCTACTGAACATCCGTTGCAAGAGTTGCGAATCGGGAATTTTAGTCAATAGTTTGGCGGCGAGTTTGCGTTCTTCTTTTCGTCGAGCGTCTAAGGCTTGCTCCAAAAAGGCTTCATCAGCCTTAGAAATATTAATCGCTAGTATTTTTAAAAAATCAAGTTTATCATTGATGTTTTCGAGCTTCAAAGTAGATTGAAGCATGGCTAAGGCTTGCTGCGGTTCAGTTTTTCGCCAATAGCGCAACAAAGCGAGTCGTTCTGGTTTTGAACCCGTTTACCAATTTTCGATGTCATGATTTAAGATAATATATTGCCAATCGGGATTTTGACGGACAAGCCATTCGCCTCTTTCGCCTATTATTTTTCGGAGCAGTTCCCATTGCTGTTGTTTCGACTTTCCCATTTCTAGCACATCGGGCAGCACCTCTTCGGGCAAGCGTTTGTCTCTGTCGGCAAGTACGGCTAAAAATTCGGGCAAGGCATCTTTATACGTTCCATTCAAAATCATAGTCAGATGCCGAACCGACTTCGGACTACACAGCATTTGACTTTCAGGGGCAGCAACTGCGGGCAATGGCAGGGTGTTTTTGATGGGCTGATAACCTGCTTTTTGCATTTTAGAAAGTAAAGCACTGGCTTTCAGCACTATTTCGGCAGTGTCTGCGTCTGTCGAAATGCCCAACTGTTGTAATTCTCGTTTGGTGTTTTCAGAGAACTCGCCTCGTTCTGTGCCTATTAAGCCTAATTTTACAATGTCTTTCCAAATTTGCATTTTCTTTTATTTGTCATTTGTGTTTACCGATTGGAACACAGATTTAGTGGATTTTTTTCTTATACAAGGCATTCAATATGATACTAAAACCTTCTATTATTTTCCTACAATATTTTTAGGTCTAACTAATTAGTTATTAATCCTATTCACACTCATTTCAATAAAACGCCCATTTACCCATGCGCTTAGTGGAATTAATTCACTGCCTGTCCATTCTCCAAACATCGAAATAGGGTTGCCGCCGCTCATTGCCAATAGTTTCCAACCTATCAAATCCCTATCCTGAATAGTAATGATTTCTTCATTTTTATCTATCAAAAATAGTTTTCCTTCTCGCATGATAGGCACTACATTTTGTATCATACATGGAAAGTCGGATAACCACGGATTGGCTGCCAATGCGATGGCAAAATCTTTGAAAAAGGATTGCAAATTAGGATGCCCGTTGAATTGAGTGAGATAACCCGTTTGAGGCAATTGCTTTTTGATATGAATGCGTTGGAGATAATTGCTGGGATAATACACGACTTCTCCTTGAAAATACGTGCCAACGGTCAGGTTATATTCAAATCCATCGGCTACGAATTTGGGTTCGTAAATGAGCGCAAATTGTTCCGAATTTTTGCCTTTGAGCCAATATCTTTGCAATTTGAGGTAGTTGTTTACGGGATGCGGTATAGCTAATTTGCCCAATACTTCCCATTCATCTCGAAAGGTATATTCATCGGTTAATTCGTTGAGTAAGAATAGATTATTTTTACTAATGGTGTGTCCTGATGCGAGTAAAATATCGTATTTCGTTTTTTTGGGAAGCGTCTCGATTCGCTGCATAGCTTGTATGAGCAAGTAAATGTCCGCAAACTCGGACAAAACCTCTTCGTACCATTTGGGTGTAGCGTTGATAAGTAGCGGAATACTTTGAAACCGATAAGACGCATCTCCAGCTTTGGCATCAAAAAGGCGAGTAGATGCCTCTTTCCAAAAGCTATAACTTTCTTTTTCGACGGCTGCGATGCCTTGGCGAACTACATCTTTTAGCCAAATTTCAAAATCGTTCAAACCTGTCCGCATCGTTTCGAGGCGGTTAGTTACTCGCCTATTTTCGCCCTCTATGGCTTTCTTGATTTCTTCAGTTGCAATTTTGGGTGCAGCAGGTTTTGCAAATCGCTCATCACGTTTGGAGAGCCATTCGTCCATCCAGTCGGTAGGTGTGTTGGTTTTAAAATCATTTTCAAAATCGACATACAATAGCATAAGTGCCATGACGTGTTTGCAAGGTGGTTTTCGAACAGGGCAGGAACATTTGAAAGCGGGACCATTCCGAAAATCAACGCCTGTTTGATAAGGAGTAGAGCCGCTGCCTTTGCATTCGCCCCAAATCGCTCGCTCATTTTTTTCGAGCATTTGCCATTTGTTGAGTTTAGCGATACTTTTTCCTCGTTTGATAGTGCCATCATCAGGCGCAAAAGAGAGTACTTGTTCAGTTGTCCACATTGAGATAAGTTGGTATTTTTTAGTGAGTCAGTTGTAGTATTACAATTGCTCAATTCCAAATATTTTGACGAAGCTAAGTTAAGGTAGATTTTTAGAAAAGCTAAATTTTATACATAAAAAAATGATAAAAATAGACTTATTTCATTTTTTTGATTACAATTATTGTTTGTTGAAAGCGATAAAGATGTTTGGTGGCGTTATGTTAATTTTGTATATTTAAAACATTAAACCAGCGCAATATTTATGATTAATTCTATTATTTATAAAGTGTTGATTTACAGTTGTTATTATAGTATTAATTTTATAAATTATTAAAAAAATGAAATCAAAACTGCTCTTAATCTCGTACCTAGTTCTTTTATTGTTTCTTTCGTCGTGTTTTTCCAAAAAAGCGTCTCCATTGGCGAAATATATGCCTAAAAATATACCTGTGGTCTTTTCGCTTAATGTAGGTAATCTTATAAAAAAAGCGGATAGAGATATTGCAGAGATGGATTCTTATAAAGAATTTTACAAAAACATCAGGCGAAATGATAAAAAAATAGCAAGAATGTTGGATAATATTGTGGAAGAACCTGCTTCTTCGGGCGTAGATTGGCGAAAGTCAATTTATATGATGCCTTATCAGGATGGCGATGTTACATTTATGCTTTTTTATGCGAGTATTGCTGACAAAGGAAAGTTCGATGCACTTGTGGAAGAATTTGCCGACAATGTGGATAAAGATTTGAAATATGAAATGGATGATATGGACGATTATTCATTTTTTGAATTTAGAAACTACGATAATTCGGCTGGAGAAGCTATTATCGGCTGGAACAAAAAGATGCTTGTTGGGATGTTTCCCGTTGATGATAATAGGGATTATGATGACAGAGACAAGGATGATTATCAAGAACGCCTAGAGGATTTGATGGAATTGAAACCTGAAAAATCATTGGGAAAAAATAAGAGTTTTGCGAAATTTACTAAAGGCGGAAAAGATGTGAGTATGTGGATGTCGTACAGCGAAATCATGGATTTGAAAGAGTATGAAGACTTGGAGGATGAATTGGATATTGACTTTTCGGATACTTACGTGAATATGTTTTTAGAGTTTAAAAAGGATGAAGTGGTGTTTGAGTCGAAGCTAGAGCCAGGTGAGGGTTTCAAAAAAGATATGGGCAAAAATGACCTTTTCGGCAAAGGGGTAGATAAAGATTTTATTCAGTTGTTGCCACAAAGCACGATTTTTTCGGGTTCAATTTCGCTGATGCCTAGTTCGCTTGTCAGTATGTTGGAGGAGATGAATATTTTGGATGAAGCGAACCGAAACTGGGAAAGAGATTATGGCGTTTCGATGGAGGATATAATGGAAAGTATCGAAGGGGATGTTGCTTTTGCGCTGACAGGGATGCAAAATGAAACGGTAAACAGGCAGACATTTGACTGGAATACTTATAATACTGTAACGTATTCTACGGAGATTATGCAACCTAAATTTGCAGCATTTGGCAAATTGAAGGATGATAAATTTATCAAAAAATTATTGAAAACGATGCCTGCTACTCGCAAAAGCGACTATTACCAAATAGGCGAAAATGGCGATGAAAACGTATTTTATATCAAAGGAGAAGACAACCTTTTTATAGTGACGAATGACAAAGACATTGTAAAAGGAAATTACGATAAAATGAAAAGCGGCGAGCCGATTAGTTTAGCCACGAATAATGCGATGATGGCAAGTTTTGGTTTTAATTTCAGCATCGAAGAGGGTATGCGAAATGGTTTGTCGAATAGCGGATTTGGTTTGATGACGCAGCGGTTTTATGAAATTTTGAAAGAAAACTACACTGGATTTAACTTAGAAGTTGATAAAAAAGGAACTTCTTCTATCCGATTGAGTTCTGCTTCTAATTCGGATGAAAATAGTTTGGCAACGTTGATTCGCATCATAGAGGAACTCTCAGATGCGAAGGCTTATGAACAATACGTAGAAAAGTGGAAAGATAAAGTTAATCTCGAAGAAGTAATTACAGTGCCAACGGATACTACGGATTGGCTTGATGAAACAGCAGAAGCAGCAGTAGATACTTTAGATACAGAAGAAACGGGAGATTATTAAAGGTATTGAAGGGCATTTTTAGCAATAAGAATGCCCTTCGATTTAGGTTATCTAAACAACTCTTTTAGGCTGAGTTGGATGTCAAGTTGCAGTAGTGTTTGTATGAAAAATCATACTAAGATTAAGGAATTTCTAACTAAATAAAAACACTACTCTCCTTTCTTATTTTTTCATTTCCACGTTCAATGTTTTATTTTCGCATCAAAATAATAGTGGATGAAATTTTTGAAAACACATCTTTTCTGGTTTTGGAGCGTCGTCATAGCTCAAACGGCAATGGTCATCATCGGGTTTTATAATCTGGTGACAGACGGGCAACGTCGGTTGTTTATGGATGCTTATGACGGAATGCGCAATTATTTCGCTTATAATGAATATATCACGCAAGGAAAAAGTAGCAATTATTTCTTGTTTGAAAAGATGAATTACCCTTTTGGAGATTATATTTTTTATACGGATAATACGCCTATTTTGGCGGTTTTAGTCAAGTGGTTTTCAGAGAATATCTATGACGTTTCGGATTATAGCCTTCAAATATTTCATTGGTTTTTTACTTTTACGCTCGTCCTGTCTTCTGTGTTTTTATACCTTATCTGCAAACGATTAGTACAAACGAAGTGGCTCATTGCCATTTTTAGCCTTGCCATCCCATGGATTACGCCACAGTTATTTCGCTTAGGAAATGGTCATTTTAGCTTGGCGTTGAGTTGTTGCATTCTAGCAACGATGTATGCCATTATAGTGCTTTATCAACATTACCATAGCCAAAAAAACATTTGGCTGCCGATACTTGGAATTATTCTTTCTGTGGTCATTTCCGCATTTCTACACGTTTATTTCTTACTGATTAGCGGCTTTTTTATTGGTTATTTTTGCTTAGTGTGGGCGATATTTCAATATAAAAATCGTCGTAGTTTTTGGAAATTGCTTGGTATGGCGGGCGGCGTTCCTGTAGCTTGTTTAGCTATTTTTTTAGGAATAGTCAGAAGTATAGATACCTATTATCCGCACAGAAGCGACACTGCAAAGGGTTTTCATTTTGATGGTTGGCAACTGAAACTAGACGGCTTATTTGATTCGCATTATTATTTAAGCGTCCCATTTTTTGAAGCCAAAATCAATTTGCATTACGAATCGGTAGCCTACTTAGGTTCGTTTGCTTGGTATGCGTTAGGTTCGTTTTTATTGATTTTTATACTCAAAAAATTCAGCAAAAGTGCTATTAAACGTTATTTTATACAAACGGAAACCGCTCAATTGATTTCCATTCTTTTCATCAGCGGCGTTTGTTGTCTTTTTATAGCTTTTGGCGCAAAGGCATATTGGTTCAATAACTCTATCATATTCGATAATTATCTCAATCCTTTGTATTGGCTCGAAAAATTCATTCCTCAAATTTCGCAATTTCGCTGCATGGGGCGTTTCAATTGGGTCTTTTTCTTGACTTTTAATATAACGATGCTTTATGTTTTAGACCAATATTTTCAAAATAATCGAAAAAAATGGCACGGCATCGCTTTAATTATTCTACTACCCACCCTTTTAGCCATTGACACTCTCGATACCATGAAGTTCACTCGCAACTATGGCTGGGCGCAACATCTCAACAACAGCCCTCAACTTCCAGAACTCGAAAAACTCCTCGAAGGCATTGATACCAAAAAATATCAAGCCATCTTGCCGTTACCTTATTACAATTCGAGTTGCGAAGACTATCATTACACCATCGACCCCGAAGACAAATGGTGTACCACGACTTATCAATTGTCTCATATTACCGATTTGCCGCTTATGGCGAGCCGAATGGGGCGCACACCGCTCAATCAGACTTATGCCTTTTTTGAAATGTTTACAACATATAATGTACCTGATTTGATTAAAAATGAACTCGCCGAAAAACCAATATTAGTGATTTACAGCACCAATGAGGCCGCTTGGCAGATAGTTCCGAATTTAGAACCCGCTAAAACGGCATTGCTCAACGGCAAAGACTTTCCCGAAAAAATGAACATGAAGGAAATAGGTGGGCTAGGAGAGTGGAAGGTTTTTGAATTTCAGCCGAAGTAAAATGAGTAGGTAGTCAATTTATCCACAAGGCTAAATTGACCGACTACTGATATTGCAAGATAAGTACTGTTACTTAAAAAAGAAACCATTCTATCGCTTCTGGGAACTCCATGCCCCAACGGACTTCATTGTGTGTGCCATTTGGGTCCACTACGAGATTGATTTCTGCTGCTCTCTGAGTGGCATGAATATTTTGGAGCAAGCGATGCACATTTGGAAGCATTCCTTGACTCTCTCTGCCGCCTGCGTAAATGTATAGTTTAGTGCCTTTGAGCGACTTTTCAGCCCTCACTTCTTCATAAACATCTGGATAAATCCACAACGACGGAGAAAAAACCATCACTAAGCCGAAGGTTTCGGGATGTAAAATGCCGCCAAATAGGCTAATCAAACCGCCCATAGAGCTGCCGCCAATTCCAGTGTACTCTTTTTGAGTAAGTGTGCGGAAATGCTCGTCGATATAGGGCTTGAGAGTATGCGCCATAAAGTCGAGGTATTTTGCCCCTTCTCGCTGACCGATACCTAAATTGATGCGAGATTTTGGCGTAAATTCGTTAATTCGAGAAGTTTCTCCATGGTCAATGGCTACTACTATAAGGTCTCCATGTCCGTATTCTTTGAGGACGGCTAGTTTTTCGTCGATGCCCCAAGTGCCAAAAGGTGCGTTTTTATCAAATAGATTTTGACCATCTTGAAGATACAAAACGGGATAGCGACGACTAACTTCATCGTAGTCGTGTGGCAACAAAATTCTTACATTTCTGGTCTTGTTGAGTTGCGGAATTTCAAAAGCCTCATTCACCGTTCTTATGATGGGCAAATAAGCAGAATTGAAAGATTTTCCATCTACAAACCATCTCGGAACGTAGTCCGTGACAACTGCTTGATTCTTGAAAATCAAGCGGTTTTGAGACTTGCAGCCATAATTATCTGCTTCCTCATTGTCCCAATCGCCACGAGTATATTTATACTCCAATTGCTTAGGCAGCCGATTGATATTATCGAAGGTATATTCATAATGACCATCTGCGATTTTTGCCATTTTTTATCTGATGTCATTCTCTTTCCAGTTGTTGAAATTACCTGTGATATAAACGGGTCGGTCATCATTATTGACCGTGTGTAATTCAATTTTCATGGCGTTTTGTTCGGATATGTTAGCGGACATTTGCTTGGTTTTGATTCATCTTCATTTATATAATGAAAAACGAAATTATAATTTTTTGATACCGAATCCTCGAATTGCATTGTCGTTTTTGTGTTTTATTTCTGTAAATACAAAAAACGAAATGGAATGCTTCCTAATTTTGGAGGCAAATAATGATTTATTGCAACTAGGCAGATGAGTTGTTCTGAATATTTGACACATTTGGCTATTGCTTATTGAATATCTTGCGAGTATAATTTTTTAAAAAAAAAATACTAAATAATGAAACAGATACAAATTCTATTGATTGCACTTTTTTTAAATACCGCCCTTTTCGGGCAGTTGGATACAGCCTTGACTACCTATGTCAATGCGGAAATTATAGTATTGAATATCAATTCTGCTAAGGCGAAAGTGACCGATTTTATTACAAAAAATAAAATAACGCTGCTCGAACAGCAAGTCAATCGCTCAACGCTTCGGTACAGCTTTGAACTCTCGGATGCTGAATTTCAATTGTTTTCAACCGAATTGCCTTCGTGGGGATTCGTGGCAGCTAATAGTGTGAACACCGTCAATTTTTATCAAAAAATAGAAGAAAAACTAATAGAGCAGAATTTTCAACTCAAAGAAAAAGCGGAATACGAAAAACTTCTGGCGACGATGCAGCAGTCGGATGATAGGTATTATTCGTATTGGGAAAAGGTGCGAGACCTCGACCGACGCATCTTTAGTTTGGATAAAGAAATACGCAAATACAGAAATGACAATGGGCGTTTTCAGGTCAAATTGCTGGTTTCGGAAGAAAAAAATCCGTCGAATCAATCGAGTTTTACTTGGGTAAATATGCCGGGCGTAGAGTATGCTTATTTGAAAATGGAAAATCCATTGCCCGAATTGAGCGCAACGGATTATCAGGGCTTGTTTCTGAAATATATGTTTACTCGTGGCAAATCGTATGCACTCATAGGCGCATTCAAAAATTTTGACAACAACACGGTTCGAGATAGTTCGCAGTACGACGAGATGTTTATGTTTGCGTTGGGGCAAGATTTCTATTCTCGATACATGGGGCGAGGCAGTCGGAAGGCATTCAACTTGTATTCTAGCTTTAATTTGGGAACGGTCTTAGCCACTAATCAGAAGCGAGAAGTGGAGTCGATGTGGTATTTGAGCCCGTTTATTGGAGTGGAGTTATTCAAAAATAAAAGCATTATTTTGGATAATAGAGTGGGGTATTTTATTCCGTTCAAAAACAATCGAAATATGCGAGGGCTGGTTTATCGCTTGTCTTTTAACTTTGTTTTTTAAACGTTTAGCGAGTGAATGGAAGAAAGCCCTTAAAAAACAACGTATCAAAACCTTACTTTGAGACGTGTCATTCTGTTTTGAAGCGATTTTGGAGAGTAATTGAAGCACTTTTGTCTCATCTATTTTTTTAAACATTATCAGAAACTATTGTTGAGGTAATGATTTTTTTACAACAAAAATTTTAATAATAATGAGACAATTTAACTTTAAAGTAACGGCAACACTCTTTTTCGTAATGGCTTTTTTAGGCTTTCAATCCTTTGCTCAAATCAATGGCGACAAAAACATCGAAACCAAATCTTATCCTTATAAAAACATCAAAACGTTTAATTTGAAAATAGTAGCGCAGGTTGAGATAGACGCTACTTCGGATGCAGACCTGAGCATTACTACTGATGCCAATATATTTGAGCATTTGAGCATCAAAAACAATGACGGGGAATTGACCATCAATCAGGCTACTTGGGTAGAAGCTTCTCAAATCAAAATTATTTTAGGTGGAAAAGCACTAGAGCAGCTAAAAACGGATGGATATAGTACCATTAATGTTAAGAATTTGGATGCAGATAAATTTGCGGTAAATGCGAGTGTTGGCAATGTAACGCTTTCGGGAAAGGCAAATAAACTCACAGCAAAAACGGGAACGGGAAAAATAGATGCAACGGCACTGAAAACGAATATTGCGACAGTAATTATCTCTTCGCATGGTACGGTAAAGGTGAATGCAGATGAATTGGTAGATGGTAATATCGCTGAAAATGGAAAGATTTTGTATGTAGGCGAGCCGAAAAAAATAAATAAAAAAGTAGGCGAAAATGGAGAAATGTTATCATTTGAAGAGTACAAAGCTGCGCCAAAAGTAGAAACAAAATACATTAAGTTGAAGCTATTCAACAACAAAGGCAAGCGCATTCATACTTACGTTCAAGGGCCACAAAACCGCCGATTTAGCTATGGAATGCCTTTTAATCCGTTACAAAAACGAGCTGAAAATTATCCTGTGGGTACTCAAATTTATCAGGTAAACAAATTAGGCGCAAAGACAAAATTGCTTTATACGGTGAAGGAAGAAGATGCAGACAAAACCGTTAAGCTGTTTGAATAACTCACGTTACGGAATGGAAACCTGGCTTTACACGTATAAAGCCAGGTTTTGCTTTTTACACTTGTACATATTTTTCTGTAATGGTTTCAAGTCCGCTTTTCCAATCGTTTTTATGAATTTCAATATGGAATTGATTCAATTGCTCTAAAGTAGAAAGCAGCGAAATTTGGTCTCTCTTTTCCAAGTCTCCTATAATGATTTTAGCAATTTGACTAAGTTGCCCGATGGCTGCAAAAAGCATCTTTTTGCCGTCAGGTGTTATTTTTAAGCGTTTTGCTCGCTTGTCGTTTGGGTCAGCAAAACTTTCTACAAATCCGAGCTTGATGAGCCGTTTAATGACTTCCATGCCCGAAGGAATTTCCAAAATATTATAAGTAATCAACTCCGTCTTCGTCATGCTATCGACCTCCGAGAGCGAAGCCAAAAAGCTAAAATCGTCAATTGTGCCTATTGGCAAGGTTTTGAAACCTTCCTTAACGTAGTGTTTGGCGTATTTCCACATCATACCTATCAGGTAAGTGATGTGATTTTCTAAACCAAAACCTCGCTGCGACATTTCGTTGAGCGTTTTATCTTCAAAAGTATCAAAAGCCATTTCGGGCTTAGGAATGAGACCTTGTTTTTTATTTAAATAAATAGTAAAACCCTCCAAACTCGCTTTGGGTGTTTGACTTTCGTATGCTTCTAAATGTTCAAAAATCTCTTTTAATAATTCATACTTTTTCATAAGTACTTTATCTTAAATATTTGGACAACAATAAGTTATAAATTATCGATTAACAATCCTATGGGTGATGACCCATTGAAAATAAATACCCTGTATCAAGGACTTTCGCATAAAAATGAAAATCGTAGCTTCATCACGATTTTTTTTCTCTTTTATACCCAAAATATTTTTATGCAGCAATTCTTCATTTTGCTTTATCCATTGTCCCGTATCTTCGGTGCGGGGTAAAGAATAAATCTAAAAATCAGGATTTTAACCCTAAACTGAGGTAATAGCCATTATTCATAAAGCGGCGAAGCCGCTTTGTCTATCTTCATTATCAGTTAGTTATGTAATAGGATTTAGTTTTGTGAATAAAGTCTAATGTTGGGCTAAAACCCGAAAATCTTTTAGTGTAGGGCAATAGAATTTCCATAATGAGAACTGCTGATTTTTATGAGAAAGCCCTTTACCTTTATCTACTTACCAGTGATTTAGAAGTTTTTTGTATAGCAAAGAACGGCTTGATTTTCAGTACTTTGACTTCCCATTCTGTAAAGTTATTATAAAAACATAATAATTTCCATAAAATATTATGTTTTCATAAAACATTTATTCGCTTACTATGTTTACATCGCATTGAAATTTAAAATACTGGATAATCAGTTGAGTAAAAATTCTACAAAACAAAATCTATTCAATACGATGAAAAAACTACTAATACTACTTCTAATCCAAATATTAACTACTACGCTGATGATAGCACAAACGGGCGTTATCAAAGGGCGAGTGTATAATGCAATCAATAACGAGCCTGTCATGTTTGCGAATGTGGTGATAGAGGGGACTACGAAAGGCGCAACGACGGATATTGAGGGGAATTATGAAATCACAGGATTGGAGCCAGGTATTTATAATGTAAAAGCAACTTATATTGGCTTCAAAGACAAGACGGAATACGAAATTGAGATTACCAATTCGAAGCCCTATATTGTCAATATTGCCATGGATGAACAGACGGAAAGCCTCACCGAAATAGTGGTAAAGGCTTCGCCATTCAATAAGAGTCAAGAAAGCCCGGTTTCGTTACGCTCAATTGGCGTTTCTGAAATTTCTAGAAATCCTGGCGGCGGACGTGATATTTCAAAAGTGATACAATCTTTGCCAGGTGTGACGAGTGCATCTTCTTTCAGGAATGATTTGTTGATTCGTGGTGGTGCGCCTAATGAAAACCGTTTTTATTTGGATGATGTAGAAGTTCCAAATATCAATCACTTCGCTACGCAAGGCGCATCGGGTGGGCCTGTTGGCTTAATCAACGTCGATTTTATTCGAGAGGTAGATTTTTATAGTGGCGCATTTCCTGCTAATCGTGGCAATGCTTTGAGTTCTGTTTTTAATTTTAAACAGCGAGATGGACGAGATGACCGCTTGGGTTTTCGGGCTACTTTGGGCGCAAGCGATTTGGCTTTGACGGCAGAAGGCCCAATTGGCGAAAAAACGACGTTTTTGCTCTCTACTCGCCGTTCTTATTTGCAGTTTTTGTTTCAAGCATTGGAGTTACCTTTCTTGCCGATATACAACGATTTTCAGGCAAAGGTAAAAGTGAAAATTGATACAAAAAATGAAATTACGTTTATTGGTTTGGGCGCAATTGATAATTTTGAATTGAACTTGGAGGCTAATGATAGCGAAGAGCAGCAGTATATTTTGGATAATATTTTGGCGCAAGAGCAGTGGAACTATACCAACGGGTTAGTGTATAAACACTTCAACAAAACGGGCTACTGGACTTTTGTGGCAAGTAGAAATATGCTGAATAATGAGAGTTTCAAATATGCTGATAATGATGATAGCAGCCCCGATAATTTGATTTTTGATTATAAATCGCAAGAAATAGAGAATAAGTTTCGTATCGAAAACACTACTCGTATCAATGGATATAAAATCAATACGGGTATTAATTATGAGTATGCGAAATACAATAATCAAACGTTCCAAAAATTACCATTGCCGAACGGAACAGTCGAAAATGTGAATTATTTTTCGGCATTCAATATGAACAAATACGGTGCATTTGCACAAGTCAGCCGTAATTTTTTGAGCGATAGATTGATACTTTCGGCAGGTGTTCGATTGGATGGCAACGACTATTCGGATGAAATGAGTAATCCACTTTCGCAGTTTTCGCCTCGAATTTCGGCTTCTTACGCACTTACGGAGCGTTTGGGCATCAATTTTAATACAGGTATTTATTATCAGTTGCCAGCTTATACCATTTTGGGCTATCAAGAAGATGGCGCATTTGTGAATAGAGAGAATGGCGTGCAATACATTCGTAACAATCACGTAGTGGCAGGACTGGAATACAACGTGTCGAGAAGTTCAAAATTGACCCTTGAAGGATATTACAAGCAGTATAGCAATTATCCATTTTTGTTGAATGACAGCATCGCTATTGCAAATCTAGGCGGCGATTTTGGCGTGATAGGCAATTCGCCTGTTTCGTCGGAAGCGAAAGGCAGAACTTATGGTTTGGAATTGCTTTATCAGCAAAAATTATACAAAGGATTTTACGGTATTTTGGCTTATACATTGGGCTGGACACAGTTTGGAGACAAGTTTGGAGAATACCAACCCTCGTCGTGGGATTCTCGCCATATTGTTTCCGTCACAGCAGGCAAGCGTTTCAAAAATAACCTAGAGGTTGGTTTCAAATGGAGATTTCAGTCAGGATTGCCTTATACGCCCGATAGCGATATTTCTTCGCTCGTTCAGGTGTGGGATATTCGAGGAGCAGCTATTCCAGACTACAATCAGTTGAACAGCTTGCGTCGTCCTGTGGTGCATGAGTTGGATATTCGAGTAGATAAAAAATGGTCTTTCGAGAAATGGAGTTTGAATTTATATTTGGATTTGGAAAATGCCTACGCTTACCAAACTACACAAAACACAACGGTTTTGGATAGAGATGAAAATGGCAATGCCGTGATTGTCAATCCGAATGACCCTGCATTCTTGCAACGTTACAGAACCAAAACCTTAGAACTAAGCAACGGACAATTGTTGCCTACTTTAGGTATTATCGTTGAGTTTTAGGCAGGTTTTATATTTTGAAAATTAAAAACCAGAGCAGATATAAGCGGATGAATCAAAACCCGTTTGTATCTGCTTTCTAATTTTTACGAAACAGATTTCTTACAAATATTGATTCATTGACCATTTTGATTTTGGTCATCCATCTTATTTTATTCTTAAAGAGTGCAGAATAGGGCAGCAGACCCCAGCTAGAAAACGTATATTTATTTCCTTATTTATGCTATTATTTATAATGGTATCAAAATATTTCACTGAAATTAATATTTTTGTCTTTTTGAAAAAAGAACCGTTGAATCCAAAAGGGAATGAATAATCATTATTGTAAAGTAGTAAATACTTAATATTCATTTTATCTTTTCATATTCAACCATCAAAAACTACAATTTTGTCAGATAGCATCGTAATCATACCGACGTACAACGAGAAGGAAAATATCGAAAATATCATCCGAGCGGTGTTTTCATTAGATAAAGCATTTCACATTTTAGTGGTGGATGATGGTTCGCCCGACGGCACTGCGGACATTGTAAAAGAGATGCAGCGAGAATTTTCTGACGCATTGCACATAGAAGAACGAACAGGAAAGCTAGGGCTAGGAACAGCCTATATCCATGGTTTTCGTTGGTCGCTTCGCAATGGCTACGATTATATTTTTGAGATGGATGCCGATTTTTCGCACAATCCGAAAGACCTCGTTCGACTTTACAAAGCCTGTGCGGAAGATGGCGCAGATATGTCGGTGGGTTCGAGATACACCAAAGGCGGCAAAGTGGAAAATTGGCCTTTCGATAGAATATTTTTATCGTATGGTGCATCGGTTTATGTGCGTTTGATTACATGGATACCCGTCAAAGATGCTACGGCTGGCTTTGTTTGCTACACTCGTAAAGTATTAGAAACCATTGATTTAGATAAAATACAGTTTATAGGCTATGCTTTCCAAATCGAAATGAAATTCGCTACCTACTCTCTAGGTTTTAGTATAAAAGAAGTGCCGATTACCTTCACTGACCGTGTAGAAGGCGTTTCTAAAATGAGTAGCGGCATCGTAAAAGAAGCTATTTTGGGTGTGATTAAAATGAAAACAGGCAGCTTTAAAGATAAATACCGTAAGAAGTAGGGGATTGTTTGATTGTTGAGATTGTTTGATTGTTTGATTGTTTTGCTCGTTCCTCGCTGATTGTTTGATTGTTTGATTGTTTGATTGTTTGATTGATTGTTTTGATTGTTTGATTGTTGAGATTGTTTGATTGTAGAGTACCATTACACATAATTTAAATGTATTTTAATTTGATAAATGGCTGTTTGCAAATTCAACTTAAAACAATTTTTTTTTAAAAATTAGACTTTATACTCATTGCTCCATTGTTAAGATTGTCTGAAACTTGGATGTAAGATTTTCATATCATAAGCCATCCAACAATCTCAACAATCTCAACAATCTCAACAATCTCAACAATCTCAACAATCCAACAATCTCAACAATCCAACAATCTCAACAATCCAACAATCTCAACAATCTCAACAATCCAACAATCGAACAATCTCAACAATCAATCAATCCCTCCCCAACAAACCGTTGATTCTCATTTTTAGATAATCGTTGATTTGATTTTTGGACTGGATGATTTCCTCCTTGTCTTTGATGATTTGTTTTAAATATTCAATTTCTTTTTGCGCTTGATGCAAATCTTTTTTTGCGCCCAAACTATATTTAGCTCGTTCTTCCTCTTCCGATATCTGTTCTTTATCCGAATATTCTCCCGTAATGAGGTCATTCAAATCGACATGATAATTCGTTCTGATTTGGTGCAACTGATGAAAAGTCAAACCGCTTCGTTTGCCATTCACCAATTTATTGACACCACTATTGTCTAATCCAAGTAATTTCCCGAACTTCGACTTATTGCCACCACAATGCTTTTCAATTAAAGCATCAATGCGTTTACCTACTTTATATGAGATGAGTTCTTTAATGCGGTTCATTCTGTAATATGTAATATATTTATAAACACCGCCTAAAATAGTAAATTATATTTAATATGTTTATATTTTAAAGAGTATTTCCAACTTTTTTAAAACAAAAAAATAACAAAATGGCAAAGCAAAAAGAATATACTAATGGAGAAGTAACGATTATTTGGAAACCTGAACTTTGCAAACACGCTGGCGTATGTGTGCAGATGTTGCCAAATGTTTATAATCCTAAGGCTCGCCCGTGGATACAGCCAGAAAATACGAGTACGGAAGCCATCGTTGCACAAGTAAGTAAATGCCCATCAGGCGCATTGTCTTATAAAATGAATGAATAAACGTTAGTTCATAAAAAGAAAAAAGATGTTTACAGATTTAGAATCGCAGATTGAAAATTATCTCGACCTAGAAAAAGATGCCGAAAAGCAACTATTCCAAGAAGTATATAATCAGGCTATTCAAACCGAGAAGGTTTTAAAAGCTACGCGTCAATTGCCGTTTGGTATAGACTCGAACCGAGAGTTTTTCTACGAAGCAATATCGAGCAATGCGCCCGAAAAATGGACGGATTTTCTTGCCGAAGAAATTCAACTCCTTTTCAATGCTGCTTCGGCAGGCGACGAAGGTGCTATTGAAGATTTGGGCTGTATGACTTATCTATTGGATTTTGAAGGAGGGGAAAGGCATTTTTATGAAAATACAGCTCAATTTCTACTCTCTAAACTCAATGATAAACTGCCTATTATTCGAAAAACAGCGATAGAAAGCATTGTCAGTTGTATGGATTATGGAGGTTTTCAGTTGCAAACCATTGATATGATGAAACTTCAAGCCATGCTCAAAGATAAAGATTGGAACGTCAGAAAATGGACATACATGGAATTGAGAGACCTCAATTTATTGCCATCTGATTATAAAATGTCATTCATGGATAAGTTACGAATGAAACTTTAACTTATCAGCTTTTATAACCTTAAAACAACGTCGGATTTTTAAAAGGAATCAAAGCCAAAATTACCGCAGGGGTATAAAATCGCAACCGATTCATGACCTCTCCTGTCAATAACCCCGACGAACCGCCCGTTTGTTTAGAATTGCTTACGCCAAATACTATATCATCCGCATGACCAAGTTCGTAGCCTTCATTGACTAACGCTACAATGCGAGGTGGCAAGAAAAAACCAGCCGTTCGAGCCTTGCCCATTTTCTCTTTTGATAAAACAATAATCCACGCCATTACTTCCATTTCATCATTTTCGGAAATGTTGCCGCCTTCTATGCCTACCCAAAAATCAGCATTTGGTCGAGCGGCTTGTGCGCCTTTTGCCCGATTGAGTGCGCCCCTAAAAGTTTCATCATTGCCAATAGGTTGGTCGCTCACTCCCGAAGCAATGGATACACCTTCTGCTTCAAAATTTTCTTCTGGAAACATTTCTTCAAAACCCTTGAGGGCAGATTGTATTTTTACGGGATTTTTTGATGCGACTACAATTTTCATTGTTTTATTTTTCTTTTATAAATGCCAAACAATAAACTGAAATGCAATATTAAATTTCTATTTGTATTTTTAGACTATAAACTGACATAAAATTAAAAATTGATAAAAAATTACGAAAATACACCGATAATAAACGAGCGAGTCTATTTTTTTAATTTTGACTTCCTACTTTTTTTAAAAATAGACTAATTGAAAAACAGTTGGCAATCTGAAACCTTGCGACTGCTAGCGACTTACTTTCATTCAAAACCTTACTTATGAGAACGATACTACTCTTACTTTGCTTTATGCAACTTATCGTTTTGCAAGCGCAACGCCCCGTTCAAACTATTCAACAACTCTCCGAGTCCATTCAAACTATCCTCGAAGAAGACCATGTAGCAGGCGCAATTGTGGGTATTACTACAAAGGATAGCATTCTTTTTTCGGGCGGATTGGGCTATGCCGATATTTTAGCAAAACGAAAACCCACTAATCAAACCTTGTTTAGAATGGGGTCTATTACCAAAATGTTTGTGGCATTAGGCATCATTCAACTGGTAGAAGAAGGCAAACTAAAACTTGCGGACAAGCTGCGAGACATCGCTCCCGAAGTACCATTTACCAATAAATGGGAAAAGACACATCCAGTTAGAATAGTAGATTTATTGGAACAAACAACGGGATTCGATGACGTTAAACTACACTCCATGTATGACTTTTCTAAAAGAAAATACAAAGGTTTGGATGCGGTGTTGGTACAAAAGAGCTGCTTAGTAGCTCGTTGGAGACCTAGCGAACGGCACGCCTATTCCAATCCAAATTATGCAATATTGGGCTATATTATTGAAAAAATAACGGGCAAGCCTTACGATTTATACCTTTCTGAAACCATCTTGAAGCCGCTCGGAATGACTTCTGCCAACTTCAATCCTTTCAGTCAGTTTCCAGAAAGAGAAACGAAGGAGTATCTTTATAAAAATGGGAAATTTCAAGAAACGCCCGTTGTAACGCTCAAAAGCGGTGCAGTAGGTGCGCTGTGGGCTTCTTCTGATGAGATGCTCCGTTTTGTGCAGCTTTTTTTGCAAGACGGTCAGCCGTTATTTTCTTCCAAATGGATAGACCGAATGGAAACGCCTACCGTGGCTTTGGATGCTAAAGCAGGACTTTCTTTTGGTTATGGTTTGGCAAATCAACCTAATTTTTTGTATCAAAACCAACCCTTTAGAGGACACAATGGACGGATGGGAAATGTGCTTTCTTCTTTTTTTTATAATAGAGAATTAGGGGTAGGTTTCGTTATTTCTACCAATTCTAATTATAATAATCACCGAATTGAAAACTTGATATCCAGTTATTTACAAAAAAATGCGCCTCGAAAAATCGTCAAAATTCAACCGCTCGACCGAAAAGCGATTGAACCATTTTTAGGCTATTATGAGTTTAGAAATTCACGAAATGAAATTGGAGCATTCAAAGATAGATTATTGGGTTTAGTAAAGATTTATACCAAAGGTGATAAATTGTTTTTCAAGCCATTGCTAGGTGCGCCTTTCGAGCTAAAAGCTACTTCGCCAACTACTTTTACGGGCAATGATATGAACATGGAAATTGCTGCATTCACCCAAAATCATGGCGGGAAATTGGTAGTAGTGGCATTTACGCAATACCACGAAAAAGTAAATGGAACGTTAGCTATCTTTCAGCGAATAGTGGTTTTATTGGCGGCTCTTTTGGTGGTATCTTCCATTTTTATGGGTGGAGCAGCCTTATTTTTAGTTGTTTTTAAATACATTAAATGGGAAGATGCACTGCCAAGAATTGTCCCTGCTTTGGGAGTAATATTACTTTTTGTGGCTGTTTTTAATCTTTTAGAAGCGCAAACAGCGACTTATCTCTTAGCGTATTTGGCTACGCCTTCGCCGATGGCTTTGACTATATTTTTTGGCACATTAGCCTTTGGAATAAGCACTTTTGTAAGTTTGTATTTTGCTTATTGGCTTTTGAGCAATAACCAAAACCGATGGTATAGCGGCTATTACGTTTTCATGAGCCTTTCGATGCTGTTGATTTTTATCATACTTTGGCAAAATGGTTGGATAGGTTTGCGAACGTGGGGGTAGAGAAAATGAGAAAATGAGCTACCGTTAATTTATACGAAACAGCGGCAGCCTATTTACTCATTAGTTTCATTAACCTCATTAGCCTTACGCAAATATAGCCGCTATTTCGTCGCTGTACTTAGAGGCATCATCTGGAAATACGGTGACAACTACACCTTCTTCGAGGCGTTCAGCTATTTTGATAGCACCGGCGAGGTTAGCCGCAGCAGATGGGCTAATCAATAAACCTTCTCTTCGAGCCACGGCTCTCAAAACCCGATGCGATTCTTCTAATCCAACTGTGATGATTTCATCTGCAACCGTAGGGTCGTAGATAGATGGAATTTTAGCCGTAGCGAGATGTTTCCATCCTGGTAGCCCGTGGTCGGGGCGGTCGGGTTCTAAGGCAATGCACTTGATGGCAGGATTGAGTTCTTTTAGTCCCCTTGATGTGCCAATAAACGTTCCGGTAGTTCCCAATCCAGAAGCGAAATGGGTAATTCGTCCTTCAGTTTGTTCGACCAATTCGTGAGCCGTCATATCGTAATGCGCTTTCCAATTTGCTTCATTAGAGTATTGGTCAGCGAGGTAATATAAGTCAGGATTTTCTTCAAAAATTTCACGAGCCACGGCTTGCGAGCCAGTGGTTTTGAGGTGGCCAGGGGTGTAAATAAGTTCTGCGCCAAATGCTTTTAAGATTTGTTTGCGCTCTTTGGTAGCGTTATCGGGCAAGCATATTGTGAGCGGAATGCCCAAAGCCGCACAAATATGAGCGTAAGCAATGCCGGTATTTCCGCTTGTAGCATCCAAAAAACGGCGATTGTCATATAGTTCGCCTTCTTCAATGGCTGTTTTTATAATATTGTAAGCAGCCCTAGCCTTCACGCTTCCACCTAACTGCATCCATTCCATTTTGGCATAAATTTCCACATTGGGCTTTGAGAAAATATTCCGAATAGGAAAAAGAGGTGTTTCTCCTATAAACTCTTGTAGCGTTTCTAATTTTTGTTCTAATAACGTCTGTTCTTTACTTTCAATTAACATCGTCAATGGTTTTTTCTTTGAATGGCATTTCTTTGAATTATTTAATAGTAGAGAAGCGTAGTGATATTGAATTTTAGATTACAACCATTCTTATCATAATAATTTATTTGCGATTTTTTACGGACACCTAGTAGGATTCAATTGTAAGAATAATATTTTAATTTTTACAATTCTAAACCTAAGAATAAATCTTATTCATAGAAAAGGTGAGACATTTTAACATCTCACCTTTTTGAAAAATATAGGCACTAAGCAAAGTCACCATCACCAAAAGTGATAATTAGTTCAAAATCTCCGCCTCCTTTTATATAGTCCCAGCTTTTTTTATTGATGCATCTCAGCATGAAATAATAGTCACCTGCTTCTACTTTTGCTACTAATAGCCTTGGCATTTCGCCCAAATGCTTATCAATGTAATCGTCGGGGAAAAAGACGGGCTTTTTGC
>CALOED010000102.1:0-2309 GCA_942492005.1 uncultured Saprospiraceae bacterium | reverse complement strand
CTTTCGATTATACTTGTACCGACATCAATGGTGATTATAGTTTTACAAATTTGCCAAATGGCGTATATTATATATATATAACGTAGAAATGGGCTTGCTCTCTACTCCTATTCAAGTAACGGTAAACGATAATACTCCTACGATTGATAATGTTGATTTTGTAATTGAAAATTACTACGTGACATTCACGAATACAGATGCAGTGCTTTCTATTGAAAAATTGAATGTATTTCCTAATCCAGTACAAAATCAATTGAATGTAAAATTGACTTTGACGCAAGGAATGGACGTAAACGTTTCTGTAATGAGTGTAACGGGGCAAGTATTGGTCAATGAGCAACATCAAATGTATAGCGGACAAAACGAAGTCATTATCCCGACTAGCGAATTGCCAACTGGCGTTTATATGCTTCGTTTGGAAACTAATGACGGTGTAGTTACTGAAAAATTTGTTAAGCAATAATTTTACTTTTTTTCAGTTAGCCGCTCTAGCTGCCAACTGAAAAAAGTAGATTATTTTTAAATAAGTTTAGCGAAGGCAGTCTGATAAAGGCTGCCTAGCTTTGTTTTTTACAAAAATTTTGGATAATTTTTATTCAAAATGAAAATACTTGTATGCTCGACGCTCAACTTCTACAATCTTGTATCAAGAAAGATAGAAAAGCACAGTACCAGTTGTATAAACGGTACTACGGCTTGCTAATGGGCGTTTGCATTCGATACAAGACCAATGAAGACGAAGCAAAAGCGGCTTTAAATTTGGGCTTTTTGAAAATTTTCAACAATATCCATAAATACCCCGTTCAAGCTCCTTTCGAGGCATGGGCAAGGCGAATTATGATAAATACGGTAATTGACGAATTTCGGAAAGAGCGGAAATTGAAAGCGACCATTGAATATTCAAATTTTGAACGAGTAGAAGAATACGATGATTTTGTGGATTTGAATACGGCTGATTTGCAATTTGATGCAGAAGAGTTGGATGCAATTATCAAAAAACTGCCTCCTACTAGCCAAAAAGTATTTAACCTATTTGCGATTGACGGCTATTCGCACAAAGAAATTGCCTCGCTTTTAGATATTAGCATCAACGCTTCCAAATGGCACGTTTCTAACGCTCGAAAAACATTAAAACAGCTATTAATCAACGAGTTAGGTTATAATTTAAAAAGAACGGCTTGACAAGTAAGAAATTAACAAATGAGTAAATGAGTAAATGAATAAATTAGTAAATGAATGAATAATCAACATTTTGACGATTTTTTAAAACACAAAGCCCATCAACGCAGCTTTGAGTTTGACGAAAACAACTGGGGCGACATGGAAAACCTGCTCAACGAACAAGAGCAAGATGGTAGAGCTTTGCCGTTTTGGAAGAAAGGGGCCGTTGGTTTGTTGGTGTTGGCTATTATAAGTGGTCTAATTTGGTGGAATGGTTTGCCTCAAACTAGCGTTGAACGCCAAAATCAAGCACAAAACTCCAGTATTGAAATCAAAACAAAATCCTCAAATACAAAACTCTCAAATGATAATTCCACAAAAAATCAAAACGCAAATATAAATACAATTACGAGCCAAAATACCAAACAACTCACGCCGAATAAAACGCCTAATTCTAATGTAAATAACAAAAGAAATGCTTCTGCTCCAACTAAAGCTCAGGTAACAGATAAAAACTATTTTTCTAAAAAAATAAAAAATTCACCAAATCAAAAAGGAGAGAATTTATTAAATGAGGAAAATAAAAACATAGAAAAGCAACCTATTTTAAATAATGAAATAAATAACCCAAATACAAAAACACCTAAAAACCAAAAGCCTATTGCCAAAATTGAAGCGCCTATCATCATCTTAAACGCTGATGATTTAACTGATATTCAGACACTTCCGTTAGCATTTGTAGCATCAAAAGCAACTAATTTCGACTTTATACCGCCTCTTCCTCAAAACACGGCAAAGTATCATCCAATTTATTTAGTCGGTTTCGCAGGCGGAATAGCCACACATCAAGGCTGGCTCAATATGGGTGAGCAGCGAGTTCCTATTTCGGCAGATGTATTTGGAGGTATCTATTTCAAAAGGCAAATTTCAAAGCAATGGACAACGCAAGTCGGCATCAACTATTGGCAAAGAGGCGCATTGAATAGCACGATTCAAGCGGATTCGGTGGTTTATGGCTTTGGCGCAACTACCTATTCTCGCACCGTCAATATTCATCAATTGCAATATTTAGAAATGCCCGTTAGTATGGCTTTTCATTTTAATAAAAAATCAACTATCAAAGCTGGAATTTCAGCCAGTTATTTGCT
>CALOED010000101.1:0-29780 GCA_942492005.1 uncultured Saprospiraceae bacterium | reverse complement strand
AAGCAGCGCAACGCAGCCCTGCCAAATTTCAACCCTTATACAACCGTTATTACGAGCCAATCTTTCGCTTCATTTTTCGCAGAACAAGCGACGAAATGCTGGCAGGCGACCTGTGTGCGCAAGTGTTTATGAAAGCCATGCAAAAAATCAAATCGTACCAGTTTAAAGGCGTGCCGTTTTCGGCATGGCTCTACCGCATCGCAAGCAATGAAATATCTCAACATTTTAGAAATATTTCAAAAAACAGAGTCATCAGCATTCAAGATGCTAATGTGAGCGAAATGGGCGAAGAAGTAGAAATAGATGATTTGATTCAATACCGTGAGGTACTCATAGCTACACTCGATGAGATGAAAGACGATGATGTACAATTGATTGAGATGCGCTTTTTTGAAAATCGCCCATTTAAAGAAATAGCTGACATCCTGAATATTACTGAAAGTAACGCAAAAGTGAAAACTTACCGACTACTGAATAAAATGAAAAAAATGATGCAGAAAAGGATGTAGGCAGCAAATGAAAATTTCCTTTAATGTCAATTAATTACAGTGATTAATATTATAAATTTTTATAACTATAAAAACAAAGAAATACATTAAAAAAGATAATCGGTCAAAATACCTAAAGTTGTACCCAATGGAATTACGTAAAGAAAAATACAACTTGCTTGACCTAACAATTAAGAAATAGACATGAGTCAAAAAAATTACAATTTTAAATTTAATCCGCCCGAACCAACGAGCGAACAAATCAATAAGCATAAGGATTTTGGTGCTTTATTGGCTCGGTTCGAGGCTGAGACACCTGTGGAGACTTCTCCATTGCGAGTGGTCAGCAACAACAAATGGCGGCGAAATTTGGTGTATATTTCGAGCATAGCCGCTGCTGCTATATTGGCTTTGGTGGTGTATTTGAATGTTGGAAATTCGGATATTGAAAGTATTGCTGCCGAAAGAATGATGGCGCAACCTTATGTCAATCCGATGCTCAAGCCGCTCCAGAAGGAGTATAAATCCTTTACGGTTGATGGTTCGTTGGGTGGCATATTTGAATATGAAAGCGGCTCAAAAGTCACTGTACCTGCCAATGCTTTTGTGAATGCAGCAGGCGAACTGGTAACAGGCGAAATAGAGTTGAAGTATAAAGAATTTCACGATTTTGTAGATTTTTTCGTCTCTGGTATTCCTATGCGATATGACAGCGCAGGCATGGCGCATCAGTTGGTATCGGCGGGTATGATTGATATTCAAGCATTCCAGAATGGCGAACCCGTTCAGATGAAGCCGAATAAAACTTTAGATATTGAATTGGTCTCTAGTATTCATTATCATCCTAATCATGTTTATAACATTTACAAACTAAATACCGAACAACGCAATTGGAATTATAAAGGATTAGACCAAATTGAACCTATTCTGACAGGCGAACTGAAGGCTAAAATGGATAAATATTTGACTGAAAACGCCAATAGCGACGAAGGAATTAATGCTATCAATAGTCAAATAGCTGCCCTTCAACAGCAACAGGCGCAAGAGTTGGCGGCTATCGAAAGCACTATTCCGAAACCCGAACCTCCTCTAAAACCCCAGTCTTCAAATCCTGATAATTTCGTCACCAATTTTGAGTTTGATGATTTGGATAAAACGGACCCTCGAATAGCTGAATTGGCGAATAAATACGGCAACTTGCTCTGGGAAGTATCGGCTGACCAAGAGGCGGCATTCAATATAGCGAGCAACGAAAATGCTTCGTGGGATGATGTGAGGTTAGAAAAGTTGAATGATGTGGAATTTAAAGTAACACTCATTAGCGGTGTGCCGAATGGCAAAAACTTAACGTTGAGGGTAAAACCTGTCTTAGCAGGTGCGGATTATCAGAAGGCATTGGAGGATTATAATGCTAAGTTGGAAAACTACACGCAACTCCAGCAAGCCCGTGAGAATCAATTGAAATCCAAAAAAACAGCTTTGGCGCAACGC
The DNA here is from genome assembly GCA_942492005.1 of uncultured Saprospiraceae bacterium. Lineage (GTDB taxonomy): Bacteria > Bacteroidota > Bacteroidia > Chitinophagales > Saprospiraceae > CAKZLL01. Next base: position 27,801 of record CALOED010000101.1, on the reverse strand, counting down.
ACTGAAGTCGAAATTTCAAAATTGGAAAATCAGAAACAAGATTTTGAAAAACGTACCGCTAGTAGCCGCCAAAAAGGATTTAACAACCTGATTAAGGAGGAGATCGCTAATCAGAAAGTGATTAATAAATTCAAAATAAGCAGTTTTGGCATCTGGAATTGCGGAAGACCCGTACTTCCTAACCAAGATATAAAAGCAAAATTCCAAACGGAAAACAATGCGCCACTAGAGTTTTGGAATGCGTATCTTGTTAATAAAAAACAAAATACCGTCACTCATTTTCTGACAACGGGCAATCAAATCAGCACGATAAAATATGCAAACGATGCAGAAAATATGCTTTGGGTAGTGGGCAACGATGGAAGTATAAAAGTGATTTCGCCGAAGGAATTTGATAAAATTGATAAAAACGCAACCGCTTATACTTTTAAGTTTGAACCCGTCACGCAGCCTATTAAGACCGAGAAAGATTTGAGGGCAGTTCTTACTTTTGAATAAACCTTTTAAATCCTTTCATCAAAAAAAGGCCGTTGAGTTTTACCAATTAGTAAAGCTCAACGGTCTTTTTTTTTTATAAAAACCGCTCCTGATAAAACTACTCTAGCCGAGCTAATTCCGCCTCTACTACGGGGATAGCCGCTTTGGCATCTGCTATAAGTTGTATGGTAAGTGTTTTTACTTGCTCCGTTTCTATCTCAGATTCTTTGCACAGGTGTTCTATTTCTTTGGCCATGCCTTGTTGTACTTCCATGCCCATCATCAAAAAATTAGGCTTCGTTTTATGGGCTAATTTGCCCAGTTGTTCCCAGTTTTCATCATTGAGCAAACGCTGCATCAGTTCCATCTCTTCGGGCATTTGTTCCACAAACATATTTATCATCTCTTTGATAAACTCCGTATCGCCACCGCTAAATTCTTTTAAATATTCAAAATTAATGTTAAGCATATTCTTTTCTTTGGACGCAAGTTCTTCTACTTTTTTTGTTTCAGCTTGCTTAATAATAATAGGTATTTCTTTTTCTGTTTTGATTAATTTTAAGACCGTTTCTTTTAGTTTTTTTGGACTAAAAGGCTTGGCAACATATTCATTCATTCCCGAAAGAAATACTTTTTCTTTCTCGGTAGAAAGTACTGCTGCAGTAAGAGCGACAATGGGTACTCTAAAGTTTTTGGGACTGTTTCTAATTGCCGCCGCCGCTTCGTAGCCGTTCATCAAAGGCATATTGATGTCCATAAAAACCATGTCATATTGCAATTTACCAAATTGCTCAATTGCCTCTTTTCCATTGTTCGTTATATCAAAATGACACTCCCACCTATTGAGTAAACCCGCTATTAATTTTTGGTTCATCAGGTTATCTTCTGCCACCAGTACTTTCAGTTTTTTAAGTAATTCATCATCCGTCTGCGAAAGCAGATTTTCGTTGGTTTTCATTTTAGACAACTCTCCAGAGTTGCCCAAAGGTAAGGTAAATGTGACGATTGTTCCTTTATTTACTTCGCTACTTATCCAAACGTTTCCGCCCAAGAGTTCGATTAGTTTTTTGGCAATAGACAGCCCTAAGCCACTTCCGCCATATTTTCCATGTATGGTATCATTAGCATATCTAAAATTATCAAAAATGTTTTTGATTTCGTCTTTTGCCATACCTACCCCCGTATCAAATACCTGAAACTCCAATAAGTATTTCTCCTTTTTTTCGTTTAGCAATGATACTTTTATTCCGATTTCTCCTTTTTCTGTGAATTTGACTGCATTTGATAATAAATTATCCAAAATTTGCTTGAGCCTATCTTCATCGCCAATAACATCATTTGATATTGAAATATCCAAATCCATCACCACATTAAAGTTTTTATCTTTATGCTGATAAGAAAAAGTCCGTTGGAGGTCAAGCAAGAGTTCAAACAGGTTGAATTGCTCCTCTCCCAACTGCATTTCGTTGGCTTCCATGGCTGTCAAATCCAAAATATCTGACATCAAATTCAATAAATGCTCTCCCGAATACTTCAATGCTTTGAGGTATTCGTGCTGCTTCGGGTTCAAATCGGTATCAGATAATAAATGCGACATTCCCAAAATCGCATTCATTGGCGTTCGTATCTCATGGCTAATGCTATTCAAAAATCGCTGTTCGGCGAGTCTAGCCTTTTCCGCTTGAAGTTTTGCTTTTCTGAGTTCTTCCTCCTTTTTTCTGCGCTCAGTAACATCTCTAATGATGGTCACAAAGTGCATATCTCCATTGCTACGAATAGGCACGAGGCTAATATTAGCCCAAAAAGGTTGTAAGTTTTTTTTATAAAATAAAAGCTCTAGTCTTATTGCTTTTCCATGTATAATCGCATTATTGATACTTTCTATATCGCTTTGAGAAGTTTCTTCTCCTACCAGCAGATACAAAGATTTACCCAATGCTTCTGCCTCATTATAGCCCGAAATATTGGTAAATGCTTCATTTACAAACGAAATAGAAAGTTGCGTTTCTTCCAGATAATCGGCAATGACTACCGCATCGTTGGTATGCAGCAAAGAGGCTTCAAAAACGCTCAATCGCTTTTGCGTTTCTTGCATTTTCAACGCCTTCAATATGGCTTGCGGTAATAGTTTTGAAAAGTTGCGCTCAAAATCTTTTACAATATAATCATAAGCTCCCTCTTTTAGTGCCTTTACGGATATTTGTTCATCTCCATTCCCCGTAGTGAGTATAAAAGGCGTGTTTTTAAAATCATCAATAATATCAAAAGCATTGCCATCTCCTAAGCTATAATCGGCCACTACCAAATCATACTTATTGGCAGCCAAGAACTTTTTACCAAACTCACCGACGATGCAATATCGTATTCAAAATCAGATGAATACTCCTTTGCAGCCTGTTTGAATGCCCTTTGGTCTAATAAGTCATCTTCTATTAATAAAATTCTATGATGTTTTTGCCTATTCATAGCGGCTGTTTGTAGTATTTTTTCATGTTTTTCATCATCCCTAAAAAGGCGAAGGCAGTTATTTTCATAGCAATCACTGCCCACGCACATTTTTTACATATTAAAACTTCTACTATCTTTTTCTTCTTTCAACATTCTGTAAATAGTAGATTTTCCGATATCTAATTTTTTAGCGACCAGCAACACATTATCATCATATTTTTTCAAGAAATGATGAATAATTTTACTGGTATAATCTTTAAGCGTCATTTCCTCTGTGAGGAATGCTTCTGTACGTTTTGGGCTACTAAATCGAATATCTTCCGCCTCTATGACATTAGAGCCAGCCATGACCGAAGACAGCTCTACTACCGCTTTCAACTCCCTGACGTTACCAGGATAAGAATACTCTAGTAGTTTATTTTTAGCGGATTTAGAAAAATCCATTTTGCCCATCTTATTGGTTTTCGCAAAACTGGTTAAGAAAAACTTCGCCAGCAATACAATATCGTTGCCTCTTTCTCGCAGCGGCGGCAGTTCTATGGGCAAACCTAGCAAGCGATAATACAAATCTTCTCTAAAATTGCCAGCATTCACCTCGTCTGCCAAGTTTTTGTGTGTCGCTACAATAATCCGAGCATCAAACTTAACGGGCTTATCGCCACCTATTCTATTTACTTCTCGCTCTTGCAAGGCTCTCAATAGTTTGGCTTGCAAGCTAATATCCATTTCAGCCACCTCATCTAAGAAGAGCGTTCCTGTATTGGCAGACTCAAACTTACCTATCTTTCGAGTGTTTGCGCCCGTAAATGCTCCTTTTTCGTATCCAAAAAGCTCACTTTCTAGGAGTTCCTTAGGGATAGCACTCATATTTACTGCCACAAAAGGGTTTTTCTTTCTATCAGAATTATAGTGTACCGCTTTAGCTATCACTTCCTTACCCGTTCCCGTTTCGCCTGTAATGGAAACCGTAATATTGGTTTTCACTGCTTTTTTGAGCATATTGAACACTCGCTGCATTGGTCGGCTATTCCCGACAATGTTTTTATCAAACTGATATTGGCTTGTGAGTTCTTCTCGCAGATGTTCTACCTCTTCTTTGAGTTCAATATTACTTTTGATATGAGTGAGCGTATTCAAAATGCGCTCTTTGGTCTCGCTGTCTTTTGTAATATAATCATACGCTCCTTGCTTGAGTAGCTTGACGGCAGTAGAAATATCTTGCTGTCCAGAGAGTATAATGACTACAATATCTTTATTAAAAGATTTAATCTTTCGGAGTACGTCTTCTCCCGTCATGTCGGGCAAGGTATAATCCAAAGAGATAATAGATGGCCCTAAGTGTAAATTGTTAATACAATCTTTACCATTAGAAAATGTATGTACCTCATGGTCAGGGTTCAATTCCATGACATATTTCACCATTCTGTTATACATGGGGTCATCTTCGACCACAAATATCTTCACGGGTTGGTCATTTTTTTTCATCGTAGAATTGTTTAGTGGTTTTTTTTAGAATATTCTTATTTTTTCTCAAAAACCTAGGTTTATTAGTTAATATTAACCAATCATCATTCCCATAACAGGAACTTGTTCTAATTTAATAAAATAATTCTATTTTTCAAACATCCACTCTAATATAAAAGCACAATCCAAAACCTTAAACACTTGATTTTCAGCGACTTTATTAGTATTTTCAGTTTTTATCAAAATTTTGTCATCCTAAAAATAAAATTATTAAATGCCAAACTAATCATTTGGTTTACGTACAAAATATAAAAAGCCTTCCCAAATTCGGAAATTTGAGAAGGCTTTTCTTGATTTTATCAATTAAAAGTAATGTTATCCACCCATAGCTTTACGCATTTCTTTCATTTGACTCTCCCACAATTGTTTTTGGTCTTCCACATCGTCGCTATCACACCAATCTACGATTTCTAGAATGGTCTCGTTTGTAACAGGCGATTTTGAAAGTTTAAATTCCAGAAACTCTTTTTCACTTTCAGCTTCATCCCATTGTAGCTTCAAATATTCATTTTCTACATCGTCAATGATAGTTGCGATTTCTTCGCCTCCATCTCCCCAACTGTAAGTGTAAACGCCGTCTTGAATGTCTGCTTTATCGCAAAACCATCTAATGAGGCAGTCCGGAGAAGTCAAAAAACGATAAACAATGATAGGAGAAGCTCTAAAAAGTATCTCCAATTTATAACGTACTCTTTCCATATTTTATGGTATTGTTATTTTGCAACTGATAGTAAAAAAAAAAATTTATTAATAGATAGAGAAGCAAAACATAAGGAGTAATTCTAATACAATAAATACTCCTGCCGCAATAAATAATAAAAAATTGACTTCTCCAAAAATATAAAGTGAATTTTGTCAATTTTATCAAAATTTGTTCGGTATCCATGCTTTGAGTGTACCGTAATAACCTTTTGGCGTGCAACGCAAAAAAAACATCAGAAACCTAGCACCAGCAATTCCCCATAAGGAATATTTAACTTTTTGCTTCTTTTTAGCAGGAAAAGAAAAGTAGCTCTCCGTAACATGATTAAGTAGCTGAAGACAAGATATTAAAATTAAAAATTATCACAGTTAGTACCGTGTAAAATAAGTTAATCTTTTCTCCAATGGCGGCTTGCCCCATTGGACTTTGGTTTTCAATGTAAACAAGGCAGCAAGCTACTTTGGAGTATGTAAACAAACTTTTGAAACAATGTATTAGTACTTTTTCTTGAAAATTGTCGAAAATAGCCGTCGCCATTTTTTAAGCTGGAAAAAGAAGAATCTTAACGCTACCTTATATTTTCGCTATCTTTTTTCCTTATCGGGAATCGCTGACCTAGCACGGTGTAATTCTCTTGATGGTTAGTTAAAGTTAGTTTTTAGAAGCTACCCTATTTTGAGGTATGTCAAGTTATTTTTATTTCAAAAAAAAGAGTTTCATTAGAAGTAAAATTGGTTCTTTTTTAAAAAATCATAATATAGTTGTCAATTTCAAGTAAAAAAGAAATATATTAACTTTGTATTAACAGTTTTAATATCTTAAATTAGCGGCTGCTAAGTGTACTACTTACACCACCAAAACCAAATGTTTTAAGATATGCGTCAGCTAAAAATCACAAAGTCAATTACCAATAGGGAGAGTCAATCATTAGAAAAATACCTACAAGAAATCGGTAAGGTTGATTTAATCACTCCCGAAGAAGAAGTGGACCTCGCTATTAAAATCAAACAAGGCAGCCAAGTCGCTTTAGAGAAACTTACCAAAGCTAACCTTAGGTTTGTTGTTTCGGTAGCTAAACAGTATCAAAATCAGGGTTTATCCCTGAGCGACTTAATCAATGAAGGCAATCTCGGACTCATAAAAGCAGCTCAACGCTTTGACGAAACCCGTGGCTTCAAATTCATTTCTTATGCCGTTTGGTGGATTCGACAATCTATTTTGCAAGCTCTAGCCGAACAATCTCGCATTGTTAGGTTGCCATTGAACAAGGTCGGCTCTTTGAATAAAATCAATAAAGCCTTCTCGCTATTAGAGCAAGAGTACGAGCGTGAGCCTTCGGCGGATGAGCTGGCAGAGGTACTTGAAATAGGCTCAAATGAAGTCACCTCTATGATTAGCGTAGCTGCTCGCCATGTTTCGATGGATGCTCCGTTCACTGCTGGCGAAAAAAACTCGCTCTTAGATGTGATTCCTAACCATAGCTATCCATCGGCAGACCGCAACCTTTCCTACTCCGAGTCTTTGCGCAAAGAAATTGAACGCTCGCTGAGTACATTGCCCGACCGACAGCAAGAAGTTGTAAAACTTTATTTTGGAATTGGATTGCCGCACCCCGTTTCTTTAGAAGACATCGGCACTCAATTTGAATTGACTCGTGAGCGAGTGCGCCAAATAAAAGATAAAGCTATCAATAAACTACGCACTACTTCCAGAAGCCGATTGCTCAAATCCTATTTAGGAGGTTAGTTAAACCTATATTATAGGAGAGCGTATGATTTGGCAAGTTATTTTTAATACTTTAGTAGAATGACTTGCCAAATCAACAACCTCATACGCCAGTTAAAATTACGCTAAAAAAAAGCTATCCCACAGCTTAATTTTTTTTACTTTATTCATTTCTTACCATCTTCTCAAACTGACAAATATCAGAACACCGCCCTGTATTTCTACTCTATAATTTCCTATATTTGTTATATGGAAAAAGTAGAACCTAATTCTTTTATTTTGGATGAAGCAGAAGCTAAAAAACTGGAACGCATTGCTTTTATATTAAAAACAGTGGCGCATCCTATTCGTTTGGGCATCATTCGTCTGCTCGAAGTTTATGGCGAATTATCTGTTACCGATATGTGCGCATACCTGAACTGCGAGCAATCTTTAACTTCTCATCATCTCCAAAATATGCGTCAAAAAGGTATTTTGCAGGTAGTGCGGAAAGGAAGAAGTATGCTTTATTCCCTAAAAGAGAAAGACGTTACTTTGCTCGTAGAGTGCCTTGAAAATTGTAGTTGCAATGAAAGCTTAATCAATCGTATTTATTTTAAAAAATAATAATTGATAACCACTTTTTTAAAAATTAAAAAAACATGAACGCTACTGAAACTATCATTTCTCAACAAAAAGACATCATTCGCTTACTTCAACGCAACTTTCCCGACATTGCAGAGTTTGAGTTACAAAAAGAAATTATTGAAGTAGGCACACTCACAACTATTCCTATTAATAAAACCATTTTAGATAGCGGCAATTATGTCAAAAGCATTCCTTTGGTCTTAGATGGTGTTATCAAAGTTTCTCGTACTAGCGATTTGGGTACGGAACTTTTGTTGCATTATATATTTCCGGGCGAAACCTGCTCCATCACACTGACTTGCTGCCGATTAGATAAAAAAAGCCAACTCAAATCCATTGCCATTCAGCCTACTACCATTATTAGTATTCCTGTGACGTATATGGATAAATGGATGGCGAAATATCCGAGTTGGAAAAATTTTGTTATGAAAAGTTATGACCAACGCATGAATCAACTCATAAAAGTCATAGATGAAATAACTTTTGAGCGAATGGATGTGCGGCTGCTTCATTATTTAAAACAAAAAGCTAAGGCACTTCACACTACCGTAATACCTTCTACTCATGCCGCAATTGCCTTAGATTTAAATGCGTCGAGGGAAGCGAATTCGAGGTTGCTCAAACAGATGGAAAAAGAAGGCGTTGTCAAGTTGGGTAGAAATAAAATTGAATTGTTGTCATTTTAAATTGAAACAGTGCGAACGATAAGCCACACGAAAAGAATAAATTTATAACCTTCAAAGGGATAGTTTAGTTTTTGTCTTAGTCGAAGAGAAAAAAACATAGCATAATGGATTACGCCTAGTTTTTTTTTATGAAAAATAAGACTAAAAATAGCCATTAAAGAATGTAGGATTATTTTTGGAGTGTGCCAAAGACAAATAAAACAATGAAAATTAGAATAAAAGATAACTCAATTAGGCTGCGACTAACGCAGTCAGAAGTCGCAAAATATGAAGCAACAGGGAGCGTAGAGGCCCTTATTCAGTTTGGAATAGGAAATGTCTTACATTATAATTTATTAAAATCTGACCATCAACACGTCTCTGCTACTTTCAATAATAACACTATTGAAGTATCTATTCCGCATCAATTGGCGCATCAATGGGCCAGTACAGATGAAGTTGGGATAGAATATTTGATGCCCATAGATACCGATAATCATCTGAGAATTTTAGTAGAAAAAGATTTTAAATGCTTAACCGTAAGAACGAACGAAGACGAAACAGATGCTTTTCCGCATCCTAACGAACATCAATTAGCGTGTTGAATGCCGTCGGCAGTATGCAGTGAGCAGTCGGCAAATTATTAAAAATCAATACATTACAATACGTTTACCAACTACCACTGATTTAAATTATCTAATGTGAAATTATACGATAATCATCATAGACCTATCAATTATCTTCGGCTGGCAGTGACAGACCGTTGCAATTTGCGCTGCTTTTATTGTATGCCCGAAGAAGGAATTGATTATGTGCCTCGCCCCGAATTGCTAACCTACGAGGAGATGGAACGCATGGTGTGGCTGATGGCCGAAATGGGCATTCAGAAGGTAAGAATTACAGGAGGTGAACCGTTTTTGCGCAAAGATTTGATTTATTTTTTAAAAAAACTTACTCAAATCAGCGGCATTCAACAGGTAAACATTACTACGAACGGCACGATTACCCTGCCGCATTTGGAAGAATTGAAACGACTGGGAATTTTTGGTATCAATCTTAGTTTGGATACTTTGGATAAGGAGCGTTTTTATAAAATCACTCGACGCAATGTGTTTGATGATGTAATGGATACTTTTCATGCTTTGATGGCAGAAAAGCAATTCAATACAAAAATAAATGCCGTAGTGATGGATGGGCAAAATATTGAAGATATTATCCCAATGGTAGAATGGACCAAAAATCACAAAGTAGGTATTCGCTTTATTGAAGAAATGCCTTTTAATGGTTCTGGAGCGCATTATCAGACGCTAAAATGGGACTACAAAGCCATTATTGAACATATTCGTACTGCATTTCCTACACTAAAAAAACTACCTGACCCGCCATTTTCTACTTCACTAAATTACCAAATAGAGGGTTTTGAAGGCACGGTTGGCGTTATTCCTGCTTACAGTCGCACTTTTTGTGGTACTTGCAACCGGATACGAATTACGCCCAAAGGGATGCTCAAAACCTGCTTGTATGATAATGGCGTTTTTAATATCAAAGACCTGATGCGTGCTGGCGCAACCGACGCTCAACTTAAAGCTACGTTTGCAGATGCGCTAGGCAATCGGGCTAAAAATGGATTTGAAGCCGAAAAACTTCGATTTCAAAATTTTCCCGTCACTGAAAGTATGGCTACCATTGGCGGATAAATTTTGGTATATTTCTTTTGAAAATTGAAAAAACAACTGTGAATTTTTATAAAATATGATAACAACTACCGAAGCTACGGAAATCGTTTTGAGCCATTTAATGACATTTGAGACCGAAGAAATACCATTTACTTCAGCCATCGGCAGAATTTTAGCCGAAGACTTGATAGCCGACAATGATTTTCCTCCATTTGATAGAGTAATGAGAGATGGCATTGCTATTCGGTTTTCTGATTTTGAAAAAGGCATTCGCACTTTTGAAATTACGGGCTTGCAAGCCGCAGGTTCGCCACCCAAAAAGGTAGCAAAATCAGGGCAATGTGTAGAAATAATGACAGGCGCAATGCTCACCGAAGGCACAGATACCGTTGTCATGTATGAAGAAATTCGCATTGAAAACGGCAAAGCAACCCTGCTCACCGAGCAAGTTTCTTTTCATCAAAATGTACATGACAAAGGGCTTGACCGCCAAAAAGGAAGTATTTTAGTACCAAAAGGGAGGCAAATATCACCTGCCGTATTGGGCGTAGCAGCATCTATTGGCAAATCTTTTTTGAGTGTTTACCGATTGCCCAGAGTAGCCATAGTATCTACGGGCGACGAACTTGTGCCTGTTGGCGAACAACCTTTGCCTTACCAAATCCGACGCTCAAATGTCTATTCGCTTGCTCCTCTGCTGCGTGATTTAAGCATTGAGCCTTTTTTGTTCCACCTTAAAGACAGTCGAGAAGCCGTTCAAAATGGACTGGAGCTAATGATAGCCGACTTTGACGTGGTTTGCCTTAGTGGAGGTGTTTCTAAAGGCAAGCTCGATTATGTGCCTGATGCTTTGGAAAGTTTGGGCGTAAAAAAGCTATTTTATAAAGTAAAACAACGACCAGGCAAGCCGTTTTGGTTTGGGAAAGCACCAAAAGGAACAACTATATTTGCCTTGCCGGGCAATCCTGTTTCGTCGTTTATGTGTACCAATCGGTATTTAGTTCCGTGGTTGCGGGCGAGTTTGGGCTTGCCTCCGTTTGATGTGCCTTTTGCAGAGCTAACCGCAGATTTTGAATTTAAAAAAGACTTACAATACTTCCTGCAAGCTAAGCTGACTCATGGTGCTGACGGAAAACTTTACGCTACTCCAGTAGTCGGAAATGGTTCTGGCGATTTGGTTAATTTGGCGGATGCGGATGCTTTTATAGAGTTGCCTGCGGAACGCAATGAATTTAGAAAAGGCGAAGTGTATCGAGTGTTTTTGTATGATTAATATCTCGTTTCTAATAGGTCATAATACGCTTTTAAAAGATTAATGTCGTATTGATACTTGAATTTCAGGTTTTATACGACACCAAAAAATTAAATTGGTATAACCTCAATGCAGTGTTTCAAAAATAAGTTAATCTTTTTTCCAATGGTGGCTTGCCCCATTGTACTTTTATTTTCAATGTAAACAAGGCAGCAAGCTACCTTGGAGTATATAAATAAACTTTTGAAACACGGTACTCAATACATAAAAAAAACGCTCTTGATGTATTTTTACACCAAGAGCGTTTTATATAATCATTATGTCTATCCAAAAAAAATTGATAAAGCCTGTTTATTTCAACAATTTTGACTGCCTATTTGCGCTTACCACTTTTATACCTAATGACTTTTGCTTCCGGATAAAATGGTTTAATCACGGTATCCAAGAATTTTTCAGCCGCATCTTTTTGCTCAAATGAGCCTATCATATAAGAGAATGCCGTACCTGTATCGTCTAAGAAAATCTTCCCGTATCGTTTGAAAATCGCATGATTATTATCCAATTCTTGCTCCGAAGTAAATAATTCTACTTTGTAGCCATTATATAATTTATCAACCAATATCGCTCTGCCGCTTCTTCTAACGATTGCGTCGCCATCATCGTAAGTAACTTCAGTTGTTTTTGACATGATTTCAGAACCTGGCACAGCATCTTTAGGCAATCGAGATACCGTAATGCCTTTATCTTCGCTAACTTCTTTTTTAGTGAGCTGACTATTTGGCTTGATGCCGTTTACATCACAAATATCTTTTACCTCTTCAGGCTTTACATCTACCTGATTAACAAAAGCAGAAGAACCGAATTTATCGTCTTCATTTTTGCTCCTCTGACGAGGAAATACCACATCTGCGCTGGTCAAATCTTTGCCTGCACTCTCTTCTGCAAATTTAGAAATTTCAGCATCATCTACTTTATTATTATCCGCCATATCCATTTGAATAGTTGGCTTTGCTACTACCTCTTCTTGCTTAGGTTCGTCCCCTCTTTTACCTACCGATGCCATTTTTCCATCGCCCGCTTCTTCGAGAGGAGCAGCAAAAGTAGTGTTGCCTTCATTTTTAAGAATAGAGGTCAAAGGCTGTTCAAACAGTTCGTTTTCTCCTATTTGCGCTCTCAACCAGTATATCACTCGCTTATTTTGGTTATGTTGCGTTTCTGCACAATCTACGCCATCGTAGCAATTATTTACTATTTTTCTTTCTCCGTAGCCTTTTACATAAAAATCCTTAGCTGAAATGCCTTTAGATACTAAGTATTTAGTGATAGCATCTGCTCTGTCTTGTGATAATTTCAAATTAGCATCTGCATTGCCTCTTGCGTCAGTGTGTACTTCTAGTTGCGCTAAAATATTGTCATTATCTTTTATTACCATTGCTAATTCGTCTAATGCTTTAGCTGTTGCGCTAGTAATTTCGGAAGATTTGTTCTCAAACTGAATTTCAGGCAAAATCACTCTATCGCCTTCGTTTATAGGTCGCATCATCACATTGAGATTTACTATCGACTTGACTTCCGAAGCATTCGCTGGCGTAAGCGTATAAAGTCCATCAAAGCAAGCAATGCAGCCATCAACGCCTATTTTAGCATTAATTCTTTTTATCATATATCCCTTCCTACGAAGCATAATAACGTATTCGTTGCCATGCAAGAAGTTATACGAAAAGCGGTTTTGTTGGTGATTTTTAAGGTTTAAGACGAGTTTTTGAGTCGTTTTATTAAAAATCTCAATATCTACTCCCGTTAGAGAATGTCGCAAAGATTCAGTTGGGCTATACTTTTTTATGGTGGCATTGCATAGGTAATTGGACGATTCGTCCGACTTAGAAGACATAAAATTCATATCTTCGCCAAATGTCACATTGTCTTTAGGCTCTTGCCCTATCATATTGAATGCAAGTAAAAGGCAAGCTACTAATACTGTGTAAAAAGATGACTTCATTATTTTTCAACTTTAATGAATGAGTGATTATATTTTTTATATTTTTTTTGTTCTTAGGCTATTATTACTATGTCACCAAAAACAATACCACTCTAACGCAACATATTAACATTTTTTATTATTCCTTCCTATTCGCAAATGTATCTCATAATAATCATTCAAAAATATATATAATACCGTAAAATATAAGTTTTTAACATCAAAAACTACGAAGCCACAAACGTTAGCCAATTTTTCAAAAGCTTGTTTTTATTACAAAAAAATGATTTAAAAAAACTCTACTAATCCCAACACCGCTACTCAAACCAAACTCGTCATTTTAGCATTTCGTCTAAAAAAAGAACCAATCCTAGTCTTTTAATATGTCACATATCCATATTTAAATTATTTTAAAATCTAACAAATCTTCTACCTGTTTTTGCATCGTTTTCAGCGTATCATTATGCACAATATTCCGATGCTTGTCCATTACTTTTTTGATAGACGAAATAGGCAATCTATTCGGATGAACCAATCCGCCCATGTGCATCAGCATACCTGTCAGGTGCTCTAGCCCTCTCAAGTTTCCAGCTCTTCCGGTAGCTATTCCAGTCAAAACAGAAATTTTGTTCTTGAAATTTTGCTTATAAGCTCTTACCGAAATCGCATCAATAAACAGTTTCAATATGCCAGGAATACTGCCGTTGTATTCTGGCACAACAAACAAAAACTTGTCTGCATTAATAATATATTGATTCTGTAAAACGGCTATTTCAGCGTGTTGTCCGTCTTTTTCAAACATTTTATTAGAATAGAAATCGCTTGGCAAATCTTCCATTGAAAGTATTTGGGCTGCTTTCCCTTTTTCTTCTATCATGGCGAGGTAGAGTTCCGCAAATCGCTGACATTCATTGTCTTCTCTATTTGTGCCTACTATTATTGTTATCATAAAAAATGCGTTCTGCTATTTTATTATAAAATGATTTGTTAGCCTTCTAACAGATTTTTTATAATTGAGTTGTCATATTAGCCAATATTCTGTTTTGTGTGTACTGCACACAAAACTACTCAAAACCAGTACGTTACACATTAAATCATATATTTTCTTTAGAATAAAATCTATTCTTATTTTTTAAAAAAAGGCAAAAATAACTTTCTAAAAGTCGAAGATTTATCTTTTCATTCATTAAAATTTCATTATCTTTTCTCCGATTTTTTTACTCAAAACACAAAATTATGCAATTAACATTTTATGGACATTCTTCTTTTCTAATCGAGTTTGGCGGCAAAAAACTATTATTTGACCCCTTTATTTCGCCTAATCAATTGGCGAAAGACATTGATATAAATACTCTTGAGCCAGATTATATACTGCTGTCGCACGGACACGCTGACCACGTAGCAGATGCCGAGACCATAGCCAAAAGGACAGGTGCGCTTATTATTTCTAACTATGAAATCGTTGAATGGTACGGAAAAAAAGGGCTGAAAGGGCATCCGCTCAATCATGGCGGCAAGTGGGCATTTGATTTTGGAACGGTTCAGTACGTCAATGCTGTGCATTCAAGCGTATTGCCTGATGGCACTTATGGTGGCAATCCGGGTGGTTTTGTGATTAGCAATACCGACGAAGGCGCATTTTATTATGCTGGCGATACGGCACTCACTTGGGACATGAAGCTCATCCCGATGACTTGCCCGAAGCTCAATTTTGCCGTTTTTCCCATAGGCGACAATTTTACGATGGGCTACGAAGATGCCGTTATTGCGAGCGATTTTATAGAATGTAATCAGATAATAGGCTGCCATTTTGATACTTTCGGTTACATAAAAGTAGATAAACAAAAAGTAATTTCCGCTTTTGAAGAAAAAGGCAAGACCATTATTTTACCAGACATTGGAGATAGTTTCTCGATGTAACAACCTGATAGTCAAATGCTTTCAAAATCAAACTACTTGTTTTTTTATATTGCACTAAAATTGAATTAAAGAGTTTGTATATTTGCGAAGCATTTTCCGAAGGATAATGTTTAAATCAAGACAAAGTCAACTAAGCATGGGTAAAATTATTGCAATTGCCAACCAAAAAGGTGGTGTTGGAAAAACCACTACTGCCATCAATTTGGCAGCTAGTTTAGCTATTTTAGAATACAAAATCTTACTGATAGATGCCGACCCGCAAGCCAACGCTACTTCTGGTGTGGGTATCAATGCGGATGAGCAGGAACTTAGCATCTATGATTGCTTAGTCAATGAAAAACTTGACCCCAAAGAAGCTATTCTGCAAACCGAAACACCTAATTTGTATTTATTGCCGAGTAGTATTGACCTTGTTGGCGCAGAGGTAGAACTCATCAACCGTTTTCGTCGAGAATACGTGATGAGTGCCATCGTCAAGCAATTAGCGGATGATTACGATTTCGTTATTATTGACTGTTTGCCATCTTTGGGGCTGATTACTGTCAATGCACTTACGGCTGCTGATACGGTTTTAGTGCCTGTTCAGTGCGAATTTTTTGCGTTGGAAGGGCTTGCCAAACTCATGGATACTATCCGAACGGTAAAGAAAATGTTGAATCCTGCTTTACAAATAGAGGGGATTTTGCTTTCGATGTACGACCGACGATTGAGGTTAGCTAATGAAGTGATTGAGCAAGTGAGGGAATTTTTCAAAAGCCAGGTGTTCGATACCATCATTCATAGAAATACTCGATTGGCTGAAGCTCCGAGTTTGGGGATGCCTGTAGCGATGTATGATGCAAGCAGCAAAGGGGCTACCAACTTTTTCAATCTGGCAAAAGAGGTGTTGATAAAAAACAATATGTCGAGGAGCAAGAGTGTGAATCAGTAGGCAGTTGGCAGTGGCAGTTGGCGGTTATTTATTTTTTTTTAAAAATTTAATTTTCATTTAATAGGGCAATGGCTAAGAGAAGAGATTTCAAAGCAGGAAAGGGGATTAACGCTTTATTGAGCAATATCAATCAAGAGATAGAACAGAATAGAGAAGCAGTGGTCAAAGAATTGGCTTCTAATTTTGCCATGCTTCCTATCCATGAAATAAGACCAAATCCGGGGCAACCTCGAAAGGATTTCAATGAAGAAAATATAGGCGAACTCGCAGAATCTATCCGAACACTTGGATTGATTCAGCCTATCACCGTTAAGCGAATTGCGCAAAACGAATACGAAATCATATCGGGAGAGCGTCGTTATAGGGCTTCTAAAAAAGCGGGATTGCAAGAAGTTCCTGCTTATATCCGTATTGGCAATGACCAAGAATTGCTAGAGATGGCTTTGGTCGAAAATATTCAACGCAAGGATTTAAATGCTATCGAAATAGCTAACACCTATTCTCGTTTGCTGGTAGAGTTTGATTTGACGCACGAAAAACTAGCGGATAGAGTAGGAAAAAAACGAAGCGTTGTTACTAATTATTTGCGATTGCTCAAACTTGACCCAAAAATTCAAGCGGATGTAAAAGACGGCAACCTATCTATGGGACACGCTCGTGTGTTGGCAGGTATTCAGGATATTGCGGTTTTGAATATGATTCACCAAAAGGTGATTGAAGAAAGTCTTTCTGTTCGGCAAACGGAAACGCTGGCGGCCCAATATTCCGAAAAGTCAAAGTCGAAAAGTACCGCTGGCAAATCAAAACTTACTCCTGTTTATCAAAATTTACAAGATAGGCTGGTGAAGCGTTTTGAATCTAAAGTTGCGCTCAAAGTAAATGGAAAAGGCAAAGGGCAAATCGTTATTAATTTTATAAATGATGATGATTTGAATAGAATCTTGGAAATGTTGGAAGACTAAATAAGTGCTTAAAATGCTGTATTTACTAAACTTTTGTAAGGTTTAGTAAATGCACTGTTTCAAAAATAAGTTAATCTTTTCTCCAATAGCGGCTTGCCCCATTGTACTTTGGTTTTCAATGTAAACGAGGCAGCAAGCTAGCTTAGAGTATATAAACAAACTTTTGAAACAATAGAGTAAACGTGTTTTTTTTTAAAAAATAGAACCCAAAAAATCTGCCGTCCCTCGCTCCCACTCCATACCATTCATTGATTTTACCATCAGGCAATCTGTCAATTTTCGTTGCGCAATACCAAAACTTCTATTATCTCGAATCATCAGCCATCTGCCAGTGTTTTGCACTAACTGAAAACCATTCTCAATATAAAAATCGTGCTGTTTTGCTATTAATACCAAAAAATCTATATCGCACCTCACCGCCAACTCTTCTAGTTTTTCCATCATTGAAGCAGCTATCCGATTGGACTGAAAGGATTTTTGGATACACAAATCCGTAATACCGAAAATCTTAACGGGGCGTTCGTTTAAGCCTATGATGCGATAATTTACGCCTAAATGCCCTATTATTTCTCCTTCGGATTGTGCCAGATATCTAAAACTAGGTATTTGATTGTAGTAACTTTGGTTATTCGGATAATGAGGAAATGAATGCTCAAGCAGTTCATGAATTTTAAGGTGTTGCGACTTTGTGATGTGTAATTCTTCAATACGTTCTATGCGCAAATCTATGTTTTTGATGACCATAGCTATCGTTTAGTAAAGTTAGTTGAATGAAAATGGGGCGTTGATTTTATAAATTTTGACATCTTATTTTAAGACTAAAGATTTATAAAATCCTACCATTTCTTTATAATAAAAAGACACTTTCTCCTATTTTGTACTTTTTTCTTCTTTTTTTGCAAAAGTGCTAATCGTCTTTTTCAATTCTTGATATAACTGATTTTTGTCTTTTATTTTAGTCAAAACGCCTTCCTTTGCTGTTGAAATTTCGCCTGTTTCTTCTGATACTATCACCGCAAAAGCCTCTGTGGTTTCCGAAACGCCAACGCCTGCTCGATGTCGCAAACCTGCGCTACCGGGCAATGTCAGGCTATTGGATACAGGTAAAATACTTGCCACCGAAAATATTTTACCATTAGATATTATCATTGCGCCATCGTGTAATGGACTTTCTTTCTGAAAAATACTTTCTATCAATCGCATCGAAATATTCGCATTGAGGCGAACGCCCGTGCCATCCAAACCTTGTAAAGTAGGATTGCTTGAAAATACTATCAATGCTCCAATTTTTTCTTTTCCTAATTTTTCAGTAACCGTTACTATTTTATTTAACATCTTTTCGCTCATTTGGTTTTGGGGACTGATACCTTGCATCCTAAAAATCTGCTTGAGCAAATTCGAACGGCTTTTTAAAAGATTTTTACCAAAAAGCATTAAAAATCGCCGTATTTCAGGTTGAAAAACAACTACTATCATTACAAAACCAAATTCTACTAAACCACTAAAAATTTTGGCCAGCAAACTCATCTCTAGTGAGCTAATGCCCCAATAAATGCCCATAAAGACCACTACGCCTATGACGATATTAAATACAATCGTCCCTTTCGTCAGGTTGTAAATCAAATAGAATAAATATCCTACTATCAATACATCCAGCAAATCCCAAAAAGTAATCCGCAAAAAACCTATTTTGAACAAAAAGATAAAATCCATTTTATAAATAATAATTTCTCTTAGGCAGATGGAAGAAATAAAGTTACATTCTATGGCGAGTTTATTTTTTGCTCAATCGACGAAAAAAAGCCGTCAGAGAATGTAAAATTATTTTTGAAATGTGCCTTATTGTAAATATAGATGAATGGTAAAGCTAAGGAATTAAGTAACTTTCAAAAAATAACTTCTGTATTTAGTAACGTTCTTTTTAGTTATTCTAGATAAGCTCTAAAAAAAATACTTCTTGGGAATTGAAATAAACATTTCGGTGTTCTACTCCAAAATCCAACAACAAATGTCAAATTCTAATCCTTCCACTGCTCAAAATGGAACAAGTGGCATCTTTCAGCTTTTCAAAAATGCGTACTCTGGTCATCCAAAAGAAATTTGGGCGATTGTCATTTTGACCGTTATCAATAGAATGGGAACGATGGTTATTCCGTTTTTATCCATCTATCTGACTACTCAACTCCATTTTAGCTTGAAGGAAGCGGGGATTCTGGCGAGTGCTTTTGGCTTTGGTTCGTTTGGAGGTTCGTATTTAGGCGGAAAATTTTCTGACCAAATCGGGGCCAAAAAAGTAATTATTGCCAGTTTATTTTTTAGTGGGCTGATGTTTATTGGCTTGCAATGGGTGACTACTTTCAATAGTTTATTTCTCTTTATTTTTATTACTTCCCTTTTTGGCGACGCATACCGTCCTGCTTCTATGACTGCCATTGGCGATTATGTTCCGAAAGCACAAACGGGCAGAACTATGGCATTTTACAGGTTGGCTATCAATCTCGGAATGACTGCTGCGCCGCTATTCGGTGGTTTCATTGCCGTTCAGTATGGCTACAAATGGCTCTTTTGGATAGATGGCGTAACTTGTATTTTGGGTGCAACTTACTTTTGGTGGACTTCTCGAAATTGGAAAAGCATCAAACACGAAGCACAGGAAATTTCGACAACCATAATCAGTAAACCTGCCCTTCCGCCAAGCAAAAACAAGCATTTTATCCTATTCCTCTTTTCCTCTTTTCTCATCGGATTTGTCTTCATTCAATGGTTTCATACTGTTCCTGTATTCATCAAAACCGTTTGGGGATTCGACGAACGCTACATTGGTTTGATGATGGCGTTGAGTAGCTTTTTGATAGTCATTATTGAAATGCCGCTGATTGATTACATTGAGAAAAAGGCTAAAATGATGCGTTTTATGCTCGTCGGTATATTACTGGTAGGCATATCATTTTTGACCTTTTTGCTGCCGGCTGCCCTTGTTTTGTGCTTTGTAGCTGTTATCATCTTGACTTTTGGCGAAATCCTATTTTTACCATTCAACAATTCGATTCCTGTATATATGAGCGGAAACTCCAACCGAGGAGCTTACACCGCATGGTACTGGATGACGTGGTCTTTGGTAATGATTAGTGCGCCTTTGGTAGGCTTTTGGTTCATCGAAGTGTTTAGTTTTCAAGCATTTTGGTGGTTCATCTTTGGAATTGGACTAATAAGTTGGGCGATTACTACTCGCTTAGGAAATCGAATTTTTGAAGATTGATTTTTTTTGTAAAATCGAAAATCTAGAAAACACCGCTGAAAGGGTGTTTTAAAACGAAAAACAAATTAAAACTTGTCTGCCGACAGGCAGGCACAATAGGTATGTATGAAGATTTTAAGGCTCTTTGACAATTTTTGCCAAAAGATTGAAATTTCAATCCAATGTGGTTTTAACCCATTGTCTTAATTAATTGGTAAACAATGGGTTAAAACCACATTGGACGAAAATGCAAAAATTGTTAAAGAATCGATTTTAAGGCTATATTTTATTTTTCAAAGAAAAAAAACGACATCGCTTTAAAGCTATTTTCTTATGTGCCTGCCTGTCGGCAGGTTTAAAAAAAAAGCTATGGAAGATACTACGAAAAGAACCTATTTTTTTGTATGGTTTAAAAAAAAGGCGCAAGCCTATAAATGTTACGCCCTTTCAGAGCAATTAAAACTTATTTAAGAAGCTAAAAACCCTGTAAACCCTATCTAAAAAAGAAAAGCCATTCATTTTTTTCAATTCAAAACCCTTCGATTCCACCATTTTGTATTATCATCCTGCAACCTCGTTTGCAAAAAGTAAATCGCCAATGCCAACACAATGCCGCAAAAACCGCCAAATACAATATCTTCAAAAAAGTGTTGGGCAAGATACACCCTTGATAAGCCGCCTAGCATCGCACAACAGCAAAATACAACTTTCAAAACAGGTGATTTAGCAACCAACGCAAAATAGCCAAAAGTAGCAAAAGCCGAAAAAGTATGCCCCGATGGAAAACTCGTCAAGCCAACATTGGTATAAAAATCTGGCATATAATTGACCGCTATTTCTAAATTTTCAAACCATAACTTCGGACGTGGATGTGCGAATATTTGTTTTAATAAAAAACTAAACAATGCCGTAAAACCGCCAACGAGCGGCACAAACAAGGCGTATCTGATTTTTACAAACAACAACAACACAAAAAAACCAACGGCATACATATATTCTTCGCCCAATTGATTGGTAGTCAGGAAGAAGCTATTCCAAAATGGCGTTCGGTTTTCGCTAAAAAAAAGAACCAAATCCCCTTTTCCTATCAAAAAAAGTACAACAACACTACCTATGATTAGGTATGAAATCATAGGAATAAAAAAAGCCGCTTGTTTTTTTAGAATGGTTTTCAATATCTAATTTTTATTAAAAATAAAATCAACCGCCACTGCCAACTTTCTATTTCGCCATTTCAGTATTAATCCTCATTTCGCTTTGAAGCGTTTTATGCACTGGGCATTTTTTAGAAATATCAAGCAGGCGTTCCAGTTGTTT
The DNA here is from genome assembly GCA_942492005.1 of uncultured Saprospiraceae bacterium. Lineage (GTDB taxonomy): Bacteria > Bacteroidota > Bacteroidia > Chitinophagales > Saprospiraceae > CAKZLL01. Next base: position 6,358 of record CALOED010000101.1, on the reverse strand, counting down.
TTCATCCAAATTGCCTTCCACCTCTATCGTTTTATGAATGTGGTCAAGTTTAGCATTTGGCTTTTCGCAACTTTCGCAATCGTCCACGTATTTCTTATCGTGGTTCAAATGTACTTTAATATTTTTAACATCCCAACCTTTTCTATTCGCATACATTCTGAGCGTCATGCCTGTGCAAGCTCCCAAACTCGCCAGTAACAATTGGTAAGGAGACGCTCCAAAATCATTGCCGCCTACGGATTCGGGTTCGTCGGCAGTGATTTGGTGTTTGCCCATTTTGATAGGCGAAGTAAAACCACCTTCCAGCGTATTTACAATTACTTGATGGTCGGTTTTGAGTTCTTTTTCTGCTGGTAAATCAATATATCGAGCCGCCCACGAAGCAATCATTGCGCCCGCATAGAGCGAATCCGCCTTATTCGTGAGCAGATGGTCGGCATTATCCAAAGAGATAAAACTCTTCGGATGAAATGCTGCGCCATAGATTTTAGCCGCATTTTCGATGCTCACCGTCTTATCAAAAGGCGAGTGCATCACCAAAATTGGCTTTTTAAGTGCCTTTATAGATTTTTCGAGATTGGTGGTTCGGATATCTTCCAAAAACTGCTTTTTGACTCTAAAAGGGCGACCTGCAAGTTGTACTTCTGCAACGCCTTCCGCTTCTATTGCATCTATTTTTTCGTCGCTAAACTGATGTTGCACATGAACGGGTTCGGAAGGTGCGCCAATAGTTGCCACTGCTTTTACGCTCTCTATCTGCCCTGCTGCCAACAAAACCGCAGCACCTCCCAGCGAGTGTCCAATAAGGATAGAAGGTGCTTCATATTCTTCTTTTAAAAATTGAGCGGCTGCCACCAAATCTTCCACATTCGACGAAAAATTGGTATCCGCAAAATCGCCATCACTTTCTCCCAACCCTGTAAAATCGAACCGCAAAACGGCAAATCCCGCATTGGTCATGGCTCTGCTAATGTTCCGAACTGCCGTCAAATTTTTATTGCAAGTAAAACAGTGGGCAAACAAAACGTAAGATTTCGGATGCGAATCAGTTGGTTTTTCTAAGCGTGCCGCAAGTTTCTGACCTTGCGTACCGATAAACGTTAGCCGAGTGGTACTCATTTTTTTTATTTTTTATTTAGAAGAGAAAAAGGTTTTAATCAAAATCATTAGCCAAAATAAGCATAAGCGTATTTCATCCTTGATTGCTTTAAAATCAGAGACTGTAATAAGTGTATCACTTTTACTTTAATTAAAAATGGCTACTATTGATATTGAGATAGTCCAATCTATCTTTCAACATCAATAATAGCCATTTCGTTAAGCAATTATAAAATTAACTCGAAAAAAGTTTCGAAAAAGACGTTTTACTAAAACTCTCCTCCATCGCCGCCGTCAAAATCACCGCCATCTCTTTTGCCACGTTGTTTTTTCTGATTCAAGCGATAGTTCAAGCTCAATGTTGCGCTTCTCGAACGCCATTGAAACTCTCCAATCATATAAAAATCCTCGCCATAAGATTCGTAATTCCTTCTTCTGGTATTAAATAAATCTCTTACGCTAAAAGTTAATGTACCATTGTTGTCAAAAATATCACGACTCACGCCCAAATCCAAATGATACATCGCCTGAGAAGAACCTTGAGTAGATATTCGTGGCGCACGATAGTTGAAACTCAACTGCACGTCGGTTTTTTTCATTATTGTAACCTGTGAAGATAATCGAGAAAACCATGAGTAACTATCTGCATAAAAATCAGAACCTAAATTGCTACCATCTGTGATAAAGCGGTAAAAATAGACGTTACCGTTAAATCTCCACCATTTGAAAGGATCCGCATTGAAGGTCAGTTCTACCCCATAGTTATCTTCCTGCGTTAAATTGAGCGGTTGAGTAATGGTAACGGTCAGCGTATCGCCATTTTCAATCATCTCTTGTACGGTACGGATTCGCTCTGTGTTGCCGAGTGTTTTTCTAAAATACAAAGAAGACGTTACGGTGAAGTTTTTCCAGTATTTAATGTGATTCAACTCAAATGAATGCGTAAATTCTGGGTCGAGGTTAGGATTGCCACTGTAACGGTTTCGAGAATCGGTAAACGAGAAAAACGGGTTCAATTCACGGAATCGAGGTCGTCTCAATCTTCGGCTATAACTCAACTGTATGGCATTCTCTTTTGGTAAATCATACGATAAAAACACACTTGGGAAAAATGGTAATGGATAGGTTCTTTCGTTTTCTTCTCCCGTGTTGAGGAGTTTGGTAGAAATGAACGAATATTCATATCTCAAGCCTAATTGATACGAAAACTTATTGATTTTATCCCCCATATTCGCATAGAGTGCTTGAATATTTTCATCATAAATAAAATCATTAGAAACCGATTCGATAGGCTGCCAGTCGTTGTTATCATCCAATTGCTCTACCAAATAAGCGTTACTAATCTTTCGGAACGAACCCCGATAGCCCAATTCTATTCGACCTTTTTTGTTAAAAGGCTGTACATAATCTGATTGTAAAATCAAAACAGATTCGCCTTCGTTGTTGTTCGACCTTTGATTTTTTACAGGATCTGTAATATCAGGATTTGGCATTTCAGTCAAGTTAAAATACTCTTTTAGTATTGAACTTTCAGTTTCTGAATTGGTCTGATAACGTATGTCTGCTGTAAATTCTTTGCCTTTTTTATCAAACGTTTTTTTATAACTCAAGCTATATTCCAAGTTCGGGTCTATCTCTGTTTCGTTGTCGGTACGAAGCGTAGTGCCTAACGGATTGCTCAAATCATTGAAATAATCCGCATACGAAATCTGAGAATAGTTGTCATCTTGACTGTATCGGTACAAGAACGAAGTGGTCAAAATATTTTTTGGCGAGATGTAATAATCTGCGCCCAAACGAATATTGCCCGAGTAGCCGCCTCTAACGTGCGCTCGGTTCATTTGAGTGATGTAAGTTCCATCATCCAAATAAAACTCTTGATTCGTGTAGCCGCTGCGGTACCTTTGCTGTATCTAAATCCCGTATTCAAAAAGAAATTTAAATCGTTCTTTCTATAATTCAAATTTATAGCACCGCCAAGCGTTCCAGGAATCCCATCTACTACGTCAGGCATTTGGCTAGGTGAGCCATTGTAGCCCACATTCAAATCAAAAGAACCGTTTAGCCCTTTTCGCTTGTCTTTTTTCAGAATAATATTGATAATACCAACTGTGCCTTCTGCTTCGTACTTCGATGAAGGATTCGTTATTACTTCTACTCGGTCAATCATATTGGCAGGAATCTGCTTCAAACCATTGGTATTGCCTAAACCAACCAATCCAGACGGGCGACCATCTACCAAAATTCTCACGTTTTCGTTGCCTCGCAGGCTTACGTTTCCATCAATATCCACCGTGACGGAAGGCACGTTATCCAAAATATTTTCGGCAGAACCACCCATATTTGCCAAGTCTTGCCCAACGTTAAATACTTTTTTATCCAGCATGATTTGCGTGCTGCTCTTCTCCGCCCGCACTTCTACTTCCCCAACGTTTTGGGCAGAAGCATTCATTTTTATAATACCTAAATCAACTTTATCTTGCGCTTTAGTAACGGTTATATTAGGAATGGTCGTCGGATTAAAGGAGATAAACTCTACTTTCAAATAATATTCTCCGCCACTTACAATTACTTGAAAAACGCCAGCCGCATTGGTCACGCCACCCGTCACGAGCGAACTATCTACGGATGAATACACCGAAACAGTAGAATATTCAAGTGGTGCATTAGTCGCTCCATCTATCACTTTTCCTGTGATTATCCCTTTAAAATCAGCATTTGAAGGTGTTTTTTTCAGTTCAGTAGGTTGGGCTTGTAATGTTCCCATAGTGCTTAGTAGAATAGCTACCCATAGTAATTTCATTAACTCTCTCATTTACTCTTTATGGATTTATTGTATTGTTTAATAAAACTTTCAATCTTTGAAAATTTAAATCAGTTGGACAGCAAAAATCCACATAAGTTTAATAGAGCGTTACAAATTAAAGCCAAATAGCAAAGAAAAGGGCGTTACCGTCAATAATATTACAATCTGATAAGCAAATCAAATATCTACACCTTCGCATTAAAACCATATATTTTTTCTACAAAAAACTGATAATATTAATTTTATTTTTCAAATCATCAAAATGAAAATATTTTATTTTTTTAAAAAAAATAGTTTTTCTTTTCTAATTTTTTTTTTGTCAAAAAAGCGATTATTGGGAAATTTCTGTACAAAATGTAGTTTGGAGCGTGCCAATAGGTAAAAAGCACAAAAGGCTAAAATTTTATCAGAATATTTTTCACTACGGATTCATACTGCGCCTAATGCAATTTAGGGCTTCTTAACTTTTAAAATATATTAACTGGATTTAATAACAATAATCTACGCACGCTTAAAACCGAATTTAGTTTATTTTTATTTTTTTAGTTATTAAATTGAAAAAGAAAATAAGAATAGCTATTTTGCCATTTTAAAGGCTTTTGTACCTAAACCAGAGTTAATTAAATAATATGCCTTCTACTATCTTAATTTTAATTGTGATTGCTATTAATATATATATAGCAAGATTTTCGAGCCGAAGAGAAGTAATATCCAAAGTATTGGCGGAGCTTTGGTATAATCGTTTGGGGCTTACGCTGCTCGCTGCCCTTTATTATGTATTTTGGCAAGTTGGGCAAGGGCAAGATTTGCTCGTAAACGTCAATGCCGAAAACTCTAGAGTAATTTTACTCTTTTTTCCATTACCTTTTTTGCCATTCTCACTTGGTATTTGCCTCGTTTGATTTATCCTCAAAACATAGAAGCACTTCACAATGCGAGAGAAAACAAAACATCTACTGACGAAACTGAAGTAGCTCGAGACATTGCCGAAACGGAAAAGCCCGCAAAGAAAAAAACATCTCCTATTGATATATTCGTGGAGCAGGATGGTTTTGTCTTCAATAACCATTACAAAGAGCGCATCGAAATACAACAAAAAAGTATCGAAGAAAAACTTCCTGATATAAATGTAGAAGCACGGGCGAGGGGCATCGCACCTACAAATCCTAAGACAGAAAAAGTAAAAAAAGAAGTTCAGAAAGTAAAAAATAGGATTCCAGAACAAATCACAAGGCTGCTCGGAGCAACTTCTATTTTTATAATGGCTGGTGCGGTTTTGAATATCTACATGACCAATACTCGCCAAAGTTTAATGATGAACGACACTCAAATCGCTCATATCTATTTGTTTTCCATGATTGTTATTGCTTCTTTTGCTATTAATATCAAAGATACCATCATATATAAATGGCTCAGTAAGCGGAAAGTAATCACATCGAAACCCACCAAACAACGGGCTTCGTGGTCGCTGACTTTATTACTATTCTGGGATTATCAAAATTCAATACCAACAACGTCACTGCTATGCCTATTTTGGTTTTCAGTATGACGATTTTGGGGTTTTTATTCTTGTTTATTACTACCATTCGACGAAAGGATTATTTCATAATAGATTTTGAAAAATGGATACGAAATAAATTTTTTAGTAAAAACTTGCTGATTGCCAAAGACGGCGGATTGCTTTTCGTTTTCATTACTTTTACTTGCGTCGTCATTGTTTTATTTATCTTACTCTCCAATTTGTTTTGGGCTGATTGGGCAAGAGATAAAGCCGTCACGGTCATTTTATTTAGCCTTGGCTTTTACTACATTATTTTCACTGGTATTGAGTTTTTGAGCAAATACAAAAATGTACCGTTTTTGTTTATAGGCATTTTCATTTTTATGATTATTAATGTAAGCAATAATGCGCATCACGATGTCAGAACCATTGAGCCAGCAGGGAGTTTGTATTCTCAAACAAGCAAACGAGCTAGTTTTGATGATTATTTCAAAGATTGGGTGAAGCATCGAGCGGCGGACATCAAAGCGGATTCAACGGGCGTTTACCCTGTTTATATTGTAGCGGCAGAGGGCGGTGGCTCACGGGCAGGCTTCTGGACTTCTTACGTACTTTCCAAATTGCAAGACGAAACCGATGGCAAACTCTCCAATCATATTTTTGGAATGACGGGCGCATCGGGCGGGCAGGTCGGCATGACCATGTTCAACACCACGCTAAAGGCTGACTATGAGCGAGGATTAAATGTAAAAAGCTATTGTGAAGTGCCAGAAAAGGTATATCAAGAAGATTTTATTTCTACTTCCCTCCTATTCTTTTTGGGGCGAGATTTTTGGCAGAGTTTCAATATATTTTACGAAAGCGTCTTTTCGTAGGACTGACCGAGCAGAGAAGGTAGAAATAGAATGGGCAGAGTCGTGAGCAAACAAATCGGTAGAAATGGAAAAGTACAC
>CALOED010000100.1:0-8073 GCA_942492005.1 uncultured Saprospiraceae bacterium | reverse complement strand
TGCTATGTGGTCAAGCCCTAGCCTAAAATACAATTCAAACTCATTCATTTGGTTACTTTATCGCTTTTATATAATAAAATCAGAGGCAATTTATAAAGGCTACCTTTCTCCGTTTTACAAAGAGTTCTATCTCTTATTATCCTTATCAAATAAAATCTTATCCTTATTTTTGCGTTCTAAACTAGGATTAAGTTTTGATGTTTTACGCTTATATTTATTTCAAGTGTTTCACGTGGAACAAATCAAAACGCTGGTTTATTCTTCAAATATTATTCAATATCCTTTCTAAGAAAAGGTATATTATTTAGCCATTAGTCTCTAAATATAGACTAAATAATCATTTTCTTTAATGAAAACAATAATAACATTATTCTTAATTAGTTCAATGATTTTCTCGACGAGCTATACTACAAAGCATGATTTCTACGTCAGCATTACAGAAATTAATCATAATAAGAAAGAGCAATCACTCGAACTTACCTTTATTATTTTCACGGATGATTTGGAAGAGGGCATAGAAGCCGAGGGGACAGAAAAATTGCAACTCGGCACAAAGAAAGAACACGAAAAAACCGACACTTACATTACGAGGTATTTGAATAAAAACGTCAGTTTGAATACTGATAATATTAAAAAATCATTCAAATACTTAGGCAAGGAAGTAGAGGTTAACAAAACGTATCTTTATGCAGAAGTGAGTGATGTGCCTGACTTTAAGGCTATGACTATCACCAATAAGGTTTTATTCAATATCCATAATGGTCAAAAAAACATCGTTCATGTTGAAAAAAACGGCAAAAAGAAAAGTATTTTCTTATATAGCACTAAAGAAACAGATACCGTAAAGTTTAAATAATTGCACTGAAAGACCTTAGATGTTTCACGTGAAACATCTCTAGAAGGACAATAGATACGACTTGAAGTCATCAAAAGCAGCAGTCATTGTGATAAATGATTGCTGCTTTTCTTTTAAAGATGCCAACTGCAAAGGCAAGTCAATATCCAAAGATAGCACTTCATCTACCGTTTCTTTGAATTTAGCCGGGTGCGCCGTCGCTAGCACTACCCCTAGTGTATCCTCTTCTGATTCTAAAAACCGCTCCCAACCTTCTATGCCAACGGCAGTATGAGGACACGCTATGTATTCAAACTCTTCATAAGTCATTTCCATCCTCAACTTTGTCAATACTTCATTCACTGTGAAACATTCAATTTGATTTTTTACATTGTTCCACGTGAAACCATACAAGTCCATAATCCGCTCGAAATTGGAAGGGCTTCCTACATCCATTGCATTTGAAATAGTTGGTTCGGATGATTTCGGAAGGTATTTACCCGTTTTGATATAAGTATAAAAAGCATCATTATCATTGACGGCACTTACAAACTTATAGACTGGCAAGCCTATTTTTTGCGCAAAAAGCCCTGAGGTAAGATTCCCTAAATTACCCGAAGGAACAACGAAGGTAAGTTTACTGGTATCTTTTTTTTGAATTTTCAACTGACGGAATGCTTCAAAATAATAAAACATCTGCGGAATAAGGCGAGCAATATTAATTGAGTTAGCAGATGTAAGTCGGCATTTTTCTTTTATATCCTTATCTAAAAAAGCCTCTTTTACTAACTTTTGGCAATCATCAAAATCGCCTTCGATGCTCAAAGGGGAAATATTATTTCCTAGCGTCGTCATTTGTCGTTGCTGTATTTCGCTTACCCTTCCCTTTGGGAACAGCACGACAACACGAACGCCTACTACATTATAAAAACCTTGTGCGACTGCGCTTCCTGTATCTCCCGACGTTGCGACCAAAACGATTAGTTCCTCCTCTCCTTCTTTTATAAAATAACTCAATAAGCGAGACATAAACCTCGCTCCAAAATCTTTAAACGCCAATGTATCTCCATGAAATAACTCTAATACATAAGATTGTTCATCTAATTCAATTAGCGGGACTTCAAAATTCAAGGTCTCAAATACGATTGTTTTGAGGTCGTTTGGCGGAATAGACTTGCCTAAGAAATGTCTAGCTACTTCAAAGGCAAGTTCTTTAAAGGTGTATTTTTCAATATTTTCAAAAAAATCTGTGGCTAAGGCTTCAAACTCAAGCGGCATATACAAGCCATTATCCGAAGCCAAACCCTCCAATGCTGCTTCTTTTAGCGTCACAAACTGTTGTGGATTTCTCGTGCTATATAATTGCATCATTCATTTTTAGACGATTGAAAAATCAACACTTTATTGCACCTTCTGTATTGACACTAGACAAATTTAATTTACTTTCTACTTTTCGATTAGTCCATTCCAACTGCATAGCATTCCCCACGATTTCAGCATCTAAGCTATTTTTACACCATGCAAATATTGATGCGCCTCTACCAGAAATAGAGCATCCTAATGCTCCATTCTGCAAAGCAGCTTTTTTTACTTCATAAAAATGAGGAACCAATTGCGCTCGTTGCGGTTCTATAATTACATCTTGCAACGAACGCTTAATCAATCCTAAGTCGCTATTCACCAAAGCCACTACCAAACTAGCTAAATTCGCTGACTGTTCTGTGTGTTGTTTCAAGGTGATGGTTTCGTTCAAAATAGCTCTTTCGTTTTCGAGTCCTGCCTTATTAGGTGTTAGAATAACCATAAACAACCCTTTAGGCACGTATAAGCGATGAACATCAAGGCTTGATTTATCTCTTATCAACATCATTCCGCCTAATAAAGAAGCCGCAACATTATTCGCTGCGGGGTTGCCTTTCATGGCAAAAGGCAGTAGTTCTCTTTTCGTCAATGGGCGTTTGAAAATCTCATTGATTGCCATTGCGCCAGCTACTGCGGAGGCAGCACTAGAACCTAAACCTACTCCTGATGGCATCTTTTTTCGTATTTCCATTTCTAAGCCCATATCTACGCCTAGGTGTTCAAGAACTGCTTGCGCTGCTATACCTGCTGTGTTTTTTGTAATATCTTTGGATAAACTTCCTTTATCGCCTGTTATTTTTGATATAGAAAGCCCCTTCCCTTCACTTGGTCGAATGACAATTTCATCTCCTAGCCCATGCACAGCTACTCCCAATACATCAAAGCCACAACCTACATTTGCAATAGTTGCTGGAGCAAAAACCTTAATACCGCCTTGAATTATATTCATTGTTCCTTCGCTTCACGTTTCATAGTTGCTACAAAAAGGTAGCAAATTATAAAAAATATAATCGTTCAGAAACTATTCAACACAGATGAATTTTGCTTGCGCAAAATAGGTAAATAGAAGTCTACCAGCTTGCCGAATAGTTGCTTCATTTTAAAAGCCTCAAAATTAATGTAAAATTTGAAAAGATTGGAATGTTTAGGTAGAATAGGCTATGCCTCAAGCAGTGAGATGTATTCATCTTCTTTAGCCGTCATTAGTTCTTTGGCTTCTTTATCTTTATCATCGAAGCCAATCAGATGCAAAACACCGTGTATCATTACTCGATGTAATTCTCTCTCAAAGGGAATACTCAAATCTTTAGCATTCTCTTTAACTCTATCTATACTGATAAAAATATCGGATTCTACGGGTTCGTAGCTATATGGAAAGGTGATAATATCAGTGAGCGTATCATGGTTGAGATATTCTACATTGATATTATGAAGATAAGCATCGCTACAAAATATAAAGTTAATTGTTTTCAGTGAACATCCTTCTGACTGAATAGCTTTTGTTACCCAGTCAGATATTCTGTTTTTATTGTTCAACTGAAAATCAATATCTTCGGAATGAAAATATATAGCCATTGAATATTTATAATCAATAAACGACAATTAATTGAGGCATAGCATTAAAATTTAAGTAAAGCTATGCTTTTTCTATTCCTGTCGAAGGTTATAATTTAAATTGCATTTCAACGGTATTTCCATTATTCGAAAAGATAACTAAGTCTGCTAGTTGTCGCATCAAGAAAATGCCTCGACCGCCTAGTTTCAGAATGTTTTCAGGTGCAGTAGGGTCAGGAAGTAATCCGGGGTCGAAGCCCCTTCCTTCATCTGAAACCGTAAAAGTAATTTTCTTATCATCACTTTTCAAATCTACTACTACCATTTTTTGGCTATCCTTTCCGTTACCATGAATAATCGCATTATTAACAGCTTCTGTTAGAGAAATGAGAATATTGCCATACATTTCATGGTCTATATTATATGCTTCAACCACTTGATTGACATAAGGTTCTATTGTAGCTACGTTTTTTGGATTCGACGCTAATTGAAGTTTAAATGTAGTCTCCTGCATTTAATCATGTTTTAAAACTTGTTCGTTAAATGGATTTAATAGGTAATCAAATTAAAAACGACATAAGAATGAACAGCAATATTTATATATATTACTTGCTATTTTTATAATTGTTCTTTATTTAATTTGATTAAGTTTTTCATGCGAAGCGTAAATATTACTTTTAGCGCTTCGTATGTGAGATTTTAAGCTATACGGGTTTTTATAAACTTAGTTACATAAATGTTCCACATGGAACATTTTCTATGTTTTTTATTTATGTAACTAAGTTTATAGCCACCAATATATCCTATTTGCCTTTAAGAGAATTATAGTATTCTTCTACTAAATTCTTGTAATAAGGTTTCAAATTTGGCGAAACAGACTTATACAACTCTACCTCTGCTTCTCGTTTTTTCAAATATTCCTCTAACGCTTTAGGGCGTTTTTTCTCTTGCTTGCTAGCAGCTTCGGACTTTCTCTTGTTCTCAAATTCTTGCTCACGTTCTGCTTCTGCTGCTTCCAAAAGTTTGGTCAAAATATCTTGCTGACGCTTTATCATATCGTTCGTCAGTTTTTTATTCACAAGGTCGGTTTCTACTTTATCCATTTCATCAATGAGTTTTTGCAACTCCTTACTTCCCTTTCCCTGCTCCATTTTCTTTTTCTGCAAATCTCTCAATGCCTTACGGATAGCCGCTTGTTGAGCCGCAGCTTCTGCAAATGCTTTGCTTTGTTTGCCTTTTCCTTTTTTACCTTTTCCGTCTTTGCCTTTACCTTGCCCCTCTCCTTCCTGGTCCTTCATCATCTGCTGCATTTGCTCGTTTAGCTTTTGCTGCTGTTGTCCCATTTTCATCATCGGCTGCCCTTGTCCTGGCTTTTGGCACATTTGCGAACCTTGCATCTGATTAGCCATTTGCTGTTGCATCTGCTGCATTACTTCGCTCAACATCAACGCTAAATCATTTACACCAGTCATTATTCTCTGCTGACGAACGCCCGCAGTTGATTTTTTTCTATCTTCGAGTAAACTCAAACCATCCTTGAAGTCTCGCTTGATTTCTGTTACCTTCTCCGTCACGAAGGTTTCTATCTGAAATACTCTTTTCGCCAAAGCATTCAAACTATCCTCTACCAATACGAAATCATCTTTCAATTTATACTGACGCTGTACCAAATCTACATAGTTAGGCGTGTTCACTTGTATATTTCGAGCATCTTCCATGACTTGTTCTTGCTCAAATGAAAGTGCCACTAAGTTTTCTAGTAATTGACGAAGCGCAGCAATATCTTCCTTCATTTGGTCCATTTGTGCCGATTGCATCATCATACTCATACTATTCGCCATGTTCTTCATCTTTTCAGATGCCTTTTTTTGCGAATCAGAAGCCTTGCTATTTTGCTTTTGATTGAGTTGCTGCATACTTTCCTGTTGGTCTTTCTTCACATCTTCTGCCTCTTTTTTGAGGTCGTCCATCTTCATTGGCGATTGCAACTCTTTATTTTTCTTATCTAAATCATCTATTTTTTCTTGTAATTTATCAAATTTTTCATTGACCTCTTCTTGCTTCTTTTTCAATTCGTCATTAGGCTGCTTACCGTCTTTTGACTCTTCACTTAGCTTCTCTTGCTCGTCAGCCAGCTTATTCAACTCATCTTCCGCCTTTCGCATTTCATTTTCAAACTCCAATTGTTTGAACAATTCTTTCAGACGTTCATAGTTTTGCTCTTTTTCATCATTATCCATTTGCATATCTTCCATCTCCTGAATAATGTCTTCCTTGTCCATTTCTTCCAACAATTTCTCCAACTTATCCATTAGGTCTTGCATATCTTTATCCAGTACCTCATCGAAAAGCTCTTCGATTTTGTCTTGCTTGTCCAATATATCTTGTGGCGGCTCGTCGTATTCTTCTTGGTTTTTCTTGTTCTCTTCAAAATTTTTCTTTGCGTCTTCTATTTTTTTCTCTAGTTCTTTTTGGCGTTCTATCATTTTCTCAATCTCCTTGCGGTCTTGCCAATCTAGATTCTTTTTCTGCAATAGTTTATTTTGAAGATCTTTCAAGTCTTTTTGCAATTGCTTGGATTCCTTGATAGCATTTTCAAGTTCATTCTTTATCTCATCATTGTTCTTCGTTTCCATTTCTTTGTACTCCTCAATTGTCGGCATAGCATAAGTCATCAGCCCTGTGCGTGCTGATTTTGCGCCATTGATGCCGTCATTGTCGAATACTTCAAAGAAGTAAGTCAACTTATCACCAGGTTTCATACCTAGTTCTATCAAATCCCAACTATAATCGTACTCTGTTTGTTTGCCCATTGCGGTTTTCAAAGGCACTACTTTTTGTTCTTTTTTGCCTTTGTCTCGCTCAATGGTATAGTTAAAAGTCAATTTGCTCAAGCCATAATCATCTCCAGCTTCGCCAGCAAAAAACAACATTTTAGTCTGCGAACTATCATCGAATTGCTTTACAGAAATAGTAGGCGCAACATCAGGCACAGCACTCAAACTATAAGCTACCGAATCCGCTTTTCTAAGATTTTCATTCGATACATATACCATGTAAGCAGCGTCAGCCATCAATTGCTTTGTAATCGTAAAGCGTTCTTGTCCAGCACGTTTGAGTATTTCTTCTTTTTTATTTCCTGTAAATTGAAAGGCTACTTCGTCAGTGTTTTGAGCTTTGAATGTCCAAGATACTTTTGTTCCTTTTGGCACAACTAAGTCTCCAATGTTAGATATTATTTCATCCGTTCTTCCTGTGTAATTTGGATAATCCAAACGCACCTCAAAGCCAAGAATATTGGGCTTTTTCATCACTTCCAAATCATAAGATTTAGAATTGAAACCACTTGCCGAAAAGAAAAACTTCGTATTCTTAGCTACTTTGCGCATTTTATACTTAAAGGTATTATCGTCTATTTTTGTCAGTTTATATTTATAATCATCTACATCAATGTAGGCTTCGTTCGGCAACACCTCTCCATCTACTTTCACTTCTACTTCATAGTCCTGAAACTGAACAACGTTCAAGTCTTTATTATTCAATGTGAATTGAAATGGTGCTTCTCTTTCAAATACTTTATCATTGTTAATTAGGCGTGTTGTGCCATTTGTAATGATTTTGCCATTTACAAATAAAATTAACAATAGTAATAAAAGCGGCGGAAGGGCAAAACGGAGGTTTTTGCGATTGTCGCTAAGGTTGATAGCCGACTTGAACGGAACGGGTTTGAGTTCTTCTACTTTTTGGTTGATACTCGCATTGATAAGTGCCGTGTACTGACTGTTAGAGGATTGCTCTTTTAGTTGAAGCACGTTGAGTAGTTTATCTTTTACATTCGTAAAATGATTTCCAACTATCGAGGCAGCTTGAGCGTGCGAAATCACTTTTCCGAGTTTGAAATAATTCATCAACGGCAAAGCTATCCAGCTTACAATTGCAGCCAAACTAATGCCTATAAAACTGATAAACATGACCTTGCGAGTTCCCATCGAGAATCGCATATAATATTCCAATACGGCAAACAGCGTAAATAGCGCAAGGATAACCCCCATGCTATATAATGTGCCTCGTATAAATTTGTTGATATAAAACTTTCTGATGAATTGGTCAAGTTTCTGTATGAGTAGTTGATAGTTATCTTTCCCTTGTGACATGACTTTTCTTTTGTTCTGTTAAAAGATGTTGTTTCTTTTGAAAACTTGTAAAGTGCTAATTATACTGTTCTGCTCTATTTTTATTTTGATTCGTTGGCAATCAGATGGTAGGCTGTTTATTACTGCGATAATATATATGCATCACCATTTAATCCCCGAATAATAATT
>CALOED010000099.1:0-6028 GCA_942492005.1 uncultured Saprospiraceae bacterium | reverse complement strand
ATGGTGCGAAATACTTACATTTATCCGCCCATGCCTTCGATGCGTATCATCAGCGATATATTTGAATATACGTCGCAAAATATGCCCAAATTCAACTCCATCAGCATCAGCGGCTACCACATTCAAGAAGCTGGCGGTACGGCTGATATTGAGTTGGCTTACACCCTAGCAGACGGTTTAGAATACCTCCGAGCAGGACTAAAAGTAGGTTTGGATATTGATGCGTTTGCGCCTCGATTGTCTTTCTTTTGGGGCATCGGTATGAACCATTTTATGGAAGTAGCCAAGATGCGAGCAGGTCGGATGCTTTGGGCAAAAATCGTAAAGCAATTTGACCCGAAAAACCCAAAATCACTAGCATTGCGCACACATTCGCAGACCTCAGGCTGGAGCTTGACGGAGCAAGATCCTTTTAATAATATTGCCCGTACTTGCGTAGAAGCTATTTCTGCAGCACTAGGCGGCACACAATCTTTGCATACAAATTCACTGGATGAAGCCATTGCATTACCAACGGACGCTTCGGCTAAAATAGCCCGTGATACTCAAATATTTCTGCAAAAAGAAACCGACATTACCAAAGCCGTGGACCCGTGGGCAGGTGCTAATTATGTGGAATATCTCACCGACCAAATCGCTAAAAGAGCCTGGACGCTTATCGAAGAAGTAGAAGCCCTCGGAGGTATGGCAAAGGCTATTGAAGCAGGAGTGCCAAAACTACGAATAGAGGAAGCCGCAGCTCGAAAACAAGCCAGAATTGATAGTGGAAAGGATTTAATCACTGGCGTAAACGTATTTCAGTTAGAGCAAGAAGCTCCTATGGACATTCTAGAAATAGATAATAGTGCGGTGAGAGAAGCGCAAATCAAACGCTTAAATGCCACAAAAGCCAATCGGGATAACGAAAAAGTACAAGCCGCCCTTGCCCAACTGACGGAATGCGCTAAGACGGGTAAAGGAAATTTATTAACATTTGCCGTAGAAGCGGCTCGACACCGAGCTACGCTAGGCGAAATTTCGGATGCAATGGAAACTGCCTTTGGCAGATATGTTGCAACCTCTAAAACCGTTTCAGGCGTGTATTCGAGCGAAATAAAAAACGACGAAGAATTTAAAAATGCTTTGACCTTAGCGGATAAATTCGCTGAATTGGAAGGTCGCCGCCCTAGAATTATGATAGCTAAACTTGGGCAAGATGGTCACGACAGAGGTGCGAAGGTAATCGCAACGAGTTTTGCAGACTTAGGCTTTGATGTAGATGTGGGGCCGCTTTTCCAAACACCCAAAGAAGCCGCTCGTCAAGCTGCCGAAAATGATGTTCACATTTTAGGCATTTCCTCTTTGGCAGCAGGACACAAAACACTCGTTCCGCAAACTTTAGCAGCTCTCAAAACCCTTGGCAGAGAAGATATTATGGTGGTAGTAGGTGGCGTGATTCCAGCACAGGATTATGATTTTTTATATGAGACGGGGGTAGTAGGCGTTTTTGGAAGTAGAGACACTAAAATCGCCGTAGCGGCAACTCGTATTTTGGAAGTCATGATAGAAATAGCAGAAGAAGAGTAATGGGCTAGGCATCTTCAATTTTCGCAATATTTACCACATAGAATGCCTATCTTTTCTATGTGGTAACTCATTGCCAATTTTCATCTAACGAATAAAAATAATGCAACACTATATCCATAAAATCTTACAGGTTGAAAATACTATATAAATTTATATCAAATATGTAAAACCTTGCAAATGTGGATGGATTAAATATTAAATATTTAAATTCATTATAAAAATATTAAATATTTAAATAAAATAATATATCTTTGTTTTGTTAAAAAGACACAATTACCCATTCATTTAACCTACTACTATTCGTTAAAAAACACATAATTGCTTGTAACCGAAGCAAAACATCTAGAGAGCAACCACAAATAAGTTAGTATATTCTATTGGTCATTTTGATAGCTATTAGGAGTTTATTAAAAAAAACATAAGACAATGATTTCTAGCTATTTAATACCCAATAGGTGCACTTAATTATTTAGGAATAAAAATTAATAACAACAAAGACTGCAGTGTCTTATCATTATGGTATGACGACCCTAACCAAGTCGAAATACATTTAATAATAAGCGTTTTTTTAGCGTAGTCTGTTGAAAGTTAATTTTACGATGAGAAAATAAATAGTTCGACGTATTTATTCGAGCGATAAGAAATTGAAACACACTAACTTTCTTATTGCCCATCTGTTTGCGGAAAAGCACAGGCTGAATACTACCTACGATTTATTTATTCTTAAATTTTTAAAAGCAATACACATTTAGAGACACCATATTAATTTACCCGTATTCTTAGAAAAATTTAAACTTATTACTACTATGCAAAACCATGTACACTCTAATTCTCTGGATAGAGAAAGTGTGTCCTCTTTGCGTTTTTCGAGTACCCATTCAAGAAGTACAGAAAACCATCGCAAAGAAAGACAAAGTAAATTTCATTTAGCTAAGGTGCTAAAATTAGCTTTAGCTACGTTTGGTATTTTAGTTGTAGCTGTTTCTCTTCAAGGGCAAAACCTTGTCCAATTCATTAGTAGCACTCAATCCATTACTAGGCATGAATGCCTCTAGTTTGTATTCCAACATTAGATTTGCTGATATTGACGGCGACGGCGACCAAGATGCCTTTATAGGTCAGTTGAGCGGAGAGATTGAGTATTTTCGCAATGACGGAACGAAGACCGTACCTTCGTTTACTGTAATTTCGGGCGGACAAAACCCCTTAGATGGTATTTTTGCTCCTACGGGACATTCTACCATGGGCTTTGTAGATATTGATGGCGATGGTGATTTGGATGTTTTCATTGGAGATGAAAGTGGCGAATTTAGCTACTTCCGAAATGATGGAAATGCTAAAAATCCAAATTTCGTTGCGGTTGTAGGTGCTGCCAATCCTTTAGATGGTGTGAATGAAGGCACTTTTTCGAGTGCTAGTTTCGCCGATATGGATGGCGACGGCGACGAAGATTGTTTTATTTTTGAAGCAAGTGGCGCAGTTCATTATTTCAAAAATACAGGTTCTGCCATAGCACCAGTATTGGTAAAACAAGTGGGTGCAGCCAATCCGATGAATGGCATAAACATTGGCGTGAGAGGATATGGCGTATTCGCTGACCCTGATTGCGATGGTGATTACGACGGATTTTTTGGTAACAAAGAAGGCGTTTTAGTATATCAAAACAATGGAACAGGCTTAGTTGCCAATTTAGTGGATGTTACTGCTACTGCATTTCCGTCAGGAATGAGCGGTATAGGATATCTTACACCAGAAGTAGCCGATTTGGATGGCGATGGCGATTTAGATTTTTATACGGGCGAAGATGGTGGCTCTTTTGAATACTTACAAAATGCTTATGTTTTCAATTGTACTGGGTTTACAGCATTAGGAGGTGCATCGAATCCGTTCAATGGCGTAGAAGCGACTACTTTATCTTCCTCTTCGGTAGCTTTTTATGATATGGATGGCGACGGAGACCCCGATGCCGTAGTAGGTACATTGAATGGCGGTTTGTTGTATTACCGAAATACAGGTACTCGCCTTAGTCCTGTTTTTACATTGGTAGGCGGCATTGCAAGTCCTTTCAATGGGATACTATTCGGTCAGACGACCATGCCAGCTATCGTAGATATTGATGGCGATGGCGATGCAGATATATTTGTAGGACAAGTAGATGGTACTATTCAGTATTTAAGAAATGATGGTTCGGCTACCAGCCCGTCGTTTACTGACGTAGTAGGCGCAGGAAATCCTTTCAATGGCGTGGACGTAGGACAACGCTCTGCTCCAACTTTTGGCGATATTGACGGCGATGGCGATTTGGATTGTTTCATTGGCGAGCAAAACGGTACAGTGAAGTATTACAAAAATAATGGTACGAATGTAGCGTCAAGTTTCACCAATGTAGTGGGTACTTCTAATCCGCTTTATGCTGTGAATACATTCCAAAATGCGACACCTCAACTGAAAGACATAGACAAAGATGGTGATTTAGATGCCTTAGTAGGGCGTTTTAATGGCATTATTAGATATTATCAAAATAACGGAAATTCCAGTACTGCGTTTTTTGCTGCCGTAACTGGTGCTGCTAATCCATTCAATGGCGTAAGTGGAATTTTAAATCCCAATATCGCTTTTGTAGATGTGGATGGTGACGGCGATTGCGATGCGTTTATAGGTGCTTCTGATGGTAAACTGTACTTCTGGAGAAACGATGGATGTACGCCATTGCCAGTAGAGTTGGCTTACTTCCACGCCAAATTGAGAGACGAAATAGTAGTTTTGGATTGGATGACGGCTACGGAATTGAACAACGAAGGCTTTGAGATAGAGCGTAGTTTAGATGGCAAAAATTGGGAAAACATTGGCTTTGTAACGGGGCAGGGGACTACTAATAGTACAACTACTTACGACTTTGTGGATGATAGACCAATGGCAGGCACGAATTATTATCGTTTGAAACAAATGGATTACGACGGCAATTTTGAATACTCTTCCGTTCGAGTAATCGAGATAGAAGGACGTTCTGAAGTGACGATGTTTCCGAATCCTGTAATCAATGATTTAACTATTGAGCTATCAAATGCGGAAGATGTAACGGTTTCAATATTCGATATTTCGGGCGTATTACTAAAGCAAGAAACCACAAGCAATAGCCGCATTCAGTTGAGCTTTGAAGACTTAACAGCGGGTATTTATTTCGTGAAAATTAGAGGGCAGCACACACATCAAATTGAGAAAGTCATTAAGCAATAATAGCAATTTTATATTGTAATAGCTAAAAACAAAACCCACCACAATACCATTGATTTAGGTGGAAAGGGGGCTTTACCGAAAGGTAAGGCCTTTTTTTGTTCGGGTGGATGTGAAAAAAATGGAAAAGATGAAACAGCCTTCTCTTATGGGGAAGAGAAGGCTGTTTGCAGGTTAGTGTAAATTTAAAGTTTTACAAATTTATCGACAGTTCTTGTTTGATTTTTATCAATAATTTGAATAAGGTAGCTTCCTTTATTTAAATCTGAAATAAAAAACAATAAAAATATTTTCCCGTCTGATGAACAACTTGAAAAGTTGGTATTTCTAAAAGATGTTGGAGATGCTACTCCATTGTATGATAAAGTTTGGAATGAGATTAAGAATTATTAAAAAAAACAAAAGCCTTGTAAGTTACTGACTTGCAAGGCTTTTTAAAAAGCTAATAGTACCCTCAGCGATTCCACATAAGGAATATTTCACTTTTTGCTTCTTTTTAGCTGGAAAAAGAAGAATCTTAACACTACCTTATATTTTCGTTATCTTTCTTCCTTATAGGGAATTGCTTTAGTACCCTGGGCAGGCTGTCCCATGCGAAAGATTTGATATTATCCATTTTCTGATGTACGGAATGTGTAGTGAAGGTAGCGGTAGGAGTGCCATACTTCCCATTAGATGGGAATAGCTACTATTCTTCTTCAGGTGTGTCCTCTTCTACATCTTCCTTTATAAGTTCAGGCGTTTCGGGAGTAGGCAAGGAATACTCTCATCTAAAAAACCGAAACTGCTAAAATGATAGCACGATTACTCTCTTTATTAAAAAAAAAATACTCGCAAATATGTTATGATTGATTTGTTTCCTATTTTAGTGCGGTGAAATTACAAGACAGAAAGGAGGTAGATGAAACCAATTATAGGCTACCCCAGAATAACGTTATATTTTTTTAGGGAGAATAAAAGGAGGCGTTGCCCAAGTAATAACAAAGTCTTAATATTGTTAATTCCATACGCCTAATTCCTAATTCCAAATCAACACTTATGCTACCAGCTAAAGGTATTCGAATAACGCTACGAGGAGAAGATTTTTTAATCACAGATATGAATATCAATACGATTACCGTAGAAGGGATCAGTGAATTGGTAAAGGGGCGACAATTTGTATTTGATACCACTCTCGATGAACCCCATGTTATCGATCCTATCACGACGAAGTTCGTTTCAGATACTT
>CALOED010000098.1:0-5807 GCA_942492005.1 uncultured Saprospiraceae bacterium | reverse complement strand
TTTTGAAACACGGTAATAAATAGGCTTTTTATAAAAACTTTAACTATTTTTTTGTCTATTCTTCTTCGCCACTACCCTCTTCTACGATGTCTGCATCTTCATAGTCTTCTTCATCGTCTTCCGAAAACTTGACCAGTGCTACATCTGCTATTTCGTCTTTCTTACCGAGTTTAATCACTCTCACGCCTTGCGTAGCTCGCCCTATCACCGATATATCTTTTACGTGCATTCGGATGGTAATTCCTTCTTTGCTCGTAATCATTATATCATCTTCTTCCTCTACTGCTTTGATAGTGAATACTTTACCCGTTTTTTCGGTCACTTGAAGTGTTTTCACTCCTTTACCGCCACGGTTTGTTTCACGATATTCGGCTAGTTCGGTGCGCTTGCCTTGTCCTTTTTCGGAAATAACTAAGACGGTGTGCATCGTATCATTTGGCTCTACGGTAATCATACCTACTGCCTTATCGGTAGCGTCTTTGAGTTTTGATACCTCGTACTCCGGCTGCCGTTCTACCCATCGGGCGAACCTTAGCTTCTGGAAACTGAATGGCACGACCTGAGCGAGAAGCAATAATGATATTATTTTCGCCATTGGTCAGTTTTGCTTCCAACAATTGGTCGCCTTCCTTGATAGTAATGGCATTAATACCATTCGAGCGAGGACGGGAAAAGGATTTGACGGATGTTTTCTTCACAATACCATCTCTTGTACAAAGAATGATAAAGTTATTATTTAAAAATTCTTCGTCAGTCAAATCTTGTACTTTGATATAAGCCTTTACTTTATCGTCTTTTGGCAAATCTATAATGCGCTGCAATACTCGCCCGCTAGAAGTCTTATTCGCTTCGGGTATTTCAAAAACACGTAGCCAATAACACCTGCCTTGCTCGGTGAAGAGTAGCAAATAATTGTGCGCCGTAGCTACAAACATATGTTCGATAAAGTCTTCATTTCGAGTTTTTGAGCCACGCGAACCACGTCCGCCACGAGATTGCGCCTTAAATTCGGAGGATTTGGTACGTTTGATATATCCCAAATGAGAAATAGTAATCACCATTTCATCATCCGCATACATATCTTCGATACGGATTTCTCCTGCTCCATATTCAATTTGCGTGCGACGTTCATCTCCAAAACGCTCCTTGATGTCGGTTAATTCTTCTTT
The DNA here is from genome assembly GCA_942492005.1 of uncultured Saprospiraceae bacterium. Classification (GTDB taxonomy): domain Bacteria; phylum Bacteroidota; class Bacteroidia; order Chitinophagales; family Saprospiraceae; genus CAKZLL01. The sequence continues at coordinate 4,638 of CALOED010000098.1, read as the reverse complement.
GATGATGCTTCTTTGACGTGCTTCGTTGGCAAGAATATCTTCCAAATCGTCAATGCGGGCTTTGATTTCTGCGTATTCTTCTTTGATTTTATCACGCTCCAAACCTGTCAAACGGTGCAGGCGCATATCCAAAATTGCTCTTGCTTGAATTTCTGTAAGTTTGAATTGTGTTATCAAACCTTCACGGGCAATTTCGGCACTTTAGACTTACGAATCAAGGCTATCACTTCATCCAGATGGTCAAGAGCAATCAACAAGCCTTCTAAGATATGCGCTCTTTCATTTGCTTTCCGCAAATCGTAAGTCGTGCGTCGCTGAAAGACTTCTATTCTAAATTCTACAAATTCAATAATGATTTCTTTTACATTCAATAATACTGGACGACCTTTCACTAAGGCGATATTATTGACACCATAAGAAGATTGAAGCGGCGAATATTTGTATAATTTGCTCAATACCACGTTCGCATTTTCATCTCGTTTGATGTCCACTACGATGCGCATTCCCTTTCTATCGGATTCGTCTCGAATGTCTGAAATACCTTCAATTCGTTTAGAATTGACCATATCAGCTATCTTAACAATCAGTGAAGCTTTATTGACTTGGTAAGGGATTTCGGTAATGATGATTTGTTCACGACCTGTTTTTGTGATTTCTATTTCGGCTACACCTCGCACTACTACACGTCCTCGCCCAGTATGAAATCCTTCTTTCACGCCCGACATTCCGTAAATCGTACCGCCTGTTGGAAAATCTGGTGCTTTGATGTATTCACACAGTTCATCAATCGTAATTTCTTGATTATCAATATAAGCATTGATACCATCTACGACTTCGCTCAGGTTGTGCGGCAACATATTGGTAGCCATACCAACGGCAATACCCGATGCACCATTTATTAATAAGTTGGGTAACTTAGAAGGTAAAACGGTTGGTTCTTTGAGCGTATCATCAAAATTGAATGCAAAATCAACGGTTTCTTTATTCAAGTCAGCCAATATCTCATCGGTAATACGCTCTAAGCGAGCTTCGGTATAACGCATTGCCGCAGGGCTATCGCCATCTACCGAACCAAAGTTACCTTGCCCATCTACCAATGGGTAACGCAATGACCACGGTTGTGCCATACGCACCATCGTGTCATAAACGGAGGAGTCTCCGTGTGGGTGATATTTACCCAACACTTCCCCGACGATACGAGCTGATTTTTTATGAGATTTGTTATAGGTCAATCCCAAACCCGACATTCCATATAATACTCTACGATGCACTGGCTTCAAGCCATCACGTACATCAGGCAACGCTCTCGATACAATCACCGACATTGAATAATCAATGTAGGCAGATTTCATTTCTTCCTCAATGTTGATAGGAATAATCCTTTCTGACATAAATTTGATTGTTTTTGTGCTTTGAAATCTGGTTGATTTTTCAGTAATGGAGTTGTTTTAAAATCAAAGCAAAATGTAATGTTTCTTTATCTGACAACTTGGCAAATATACGAAAATTTGATGAAAATTTGAAGGATTTGGAAAGTAAGAAAAAGGTTAAAAGTTAGTCTTGAAATAAGTTAGTTAGCCATACTATGAATATTTTCCCCATCTCTAAACCTGTATCTAAATAACGCTTAGTAATGGCTAAGCCGATAGGCGTGCAGCAATTCCCTATAAGGAAAAAAGATAGCGAAAATATAAGGTAGCGTTAAGATGCTTCTTTTTCTAGCTAAAAAGAAGTAAAAAGCCGTCGGAGTTGCCTCTGCTCATTGTTTTTTGCTATTCACTGAACTGCGAGGCGCAGTTCAGCGATTTTTGACTTCACCGAAAAACAGCAAAAAACAATGGCGACGGCTATTTTCGACAATTTTCAAGAAAAAGTGCTAACTGTGATTTTTTTTAAACCTGTCTGCCTGCCTGTCGGCAGGTTTTTATTCTGTGTAGTAGTATGATTCTGTTGTTCAATATTTTTCAAGATGTGCTACTGAAACGGGGAGTAACTTATCCTTTTCGGGAATTAAAAACTTAATAAAATCCTCTATCATGTCATTTAATTCATTATTGGGCATCATCAGGATTCATCAATCAACAGAAAGCTATTTTCAACATTCGCTAAGGCAAGTATAATCGTTAATATTCTATTGATTCCATCTCCCATGCTTCCTAGCGGAAGTACTTGTTTTTCTCCTTTGAGTTTAATGACTGGTGTACGTTCTTCATTAAAACTCTCGACGAAACAATATTAAAGCAAATTATTTTCTCCTCGGGAAAACGTGTTTTTCTGCATGATAAGAAGACCTCACCAACGGGCCGCTTTCCACAAAATCAAAACCTCTTTCCAGCCCCACTTCTTCATACATTTTAAAAACATCGGGATGAATGTAATCTGCTATGGCGATGTGCATTTTGGTAGGTTGAAGGTACTGGCCAATCGTCAAAACGTCGCAGCCATGCTCTAGCAAATCATCCATTATTTCGAGTACTTCGTCCGTCGTTTCGCCCAAACCGACCATAATACCCGATTTGGTGCGTTTTCCGAAGTCCTTCGTTCTACGAATTTGGTCTAAGCTACGTTGATATTTTGCCTGTGGGCGTACTTTTCTATACAAGCGTTTTACCGTTTCCATATTATGAGAAACGACTTCTTGCCCTGGGCTAATCATTGTTTCCAAAGCGTCCCAATTCGCACGCACATCTGGAATAAGTGTTTCGATAGTCGTTGTGGGAGAGAGTGTTTTTACTTCTCGAACGGTATCGTACCAGATGGCTGCGCCACGGTCTTTCAATTCATCTCGGTTCACCGAAGTAATGACGGCGTGTTTGACTTTCATCAAATGAATAGCTTCTGCTACTCGTCTTGGCTCGTCTTCGTCATATTCTGGCGGACGGCCCGTTTTGACGGCACAAAATGAGCAAGACCTCGTGCAAGTGTTTCCTAAAATCATGAAAGTCGCTGTACCTTCGCCCCAGCACTCGCCCATATTTGGGCAATGTCCGCTTTGGCAAATCGTATGCAGCTTATATTCGTCCACGATACTCCGAACTTGTTTGTAACTTTCGCCCGAAGGCAATTTTACACGCAACCAATTCGGTTTTCTCGCTCTTTGTTCTTTCTTTTCTACTATTGGTAATTCGAACATTTATCTCTTTTTAATAAATGAATGAGTAAATGAGAGTATGAATAAATATCCAAATACCCCAAATACCGCATAACTCAATTCTAACCACAAAGTTAAATCTTTTCAATAAGAAACAATAGTTAAGACTTGATTGTTTTCCAAAACAGCGGTAGCCCATTCATTTACTCATTCTCTCATTCCTTAAACATACTCCATTACAATATCCTTTACTGCCTTTATCCAAAGCGGATGCGTGTTCAAACCTTCTACGAGTTGCAAATGTTCGCCGCCAGCCTCTTCAAACTCTTCCATGTATTCTACGCCTATCTCAATGGTGGTTTCCAAACAATCCGCTACAAAGGCTGGACAATACACCAAAACCTTCTTTTTCCCTTCTTTGGCAAGTCGTTCTACAATATCGCTCGTGTAAGGTTGTAACCACGGGTCACGCCCCAAGCGAGATTGAAAACAAGTTGTGTATTTTTCTTTTGGCAAATTCAACCGCTCAACGATAGCACGAGTAGTTGCAAAACAGTGCGCTCGATAGCAGTATTGATTTTCTAAAGTCATACAATCGCAACAGTCGCCCAATTTGCAATGGTTAAAATCGTCGCCTTTGCGGATTTGACGTTCTGGAATGCCGTGATAACTAAATATCACAAAGTCGTAATCATCCAAATTGTGTTCTTTGCCTCTTGCTTCAAAAGCGTCAATGACCTTAGGATGGTCATAATATGAACCCACAAATTTAATAACCGGAATATTCCATTCTTTGCGAACTAAGCGCATCACTTCATCGTGAACAGAACCAACGCAGGCAGAAGAATATTGAGGAAACAATGGAAAAACGATAATTTCAGTGACTTTGGCTGCTTTGAGTTTTTCCAAGGCGGATTCAATCGAAGGGTTTTGGTAGCGCATCGCCAGTTCTACCACATAATCATCGCCCATCAGTTCTTGTACGCCATCTCGCAATTCATACCCCAAAATCTTCAATGGCGAACCTTCTTCTGTCTACAATTGCTTGCATACAACTTAGAAGAACTCAACGAACGAAAAGGCACAATAATCCCCTTTACTAATAAGGTTCGAGCAATCGGATTGATGTCAATTACTCGCCTATCCATCAAAAATTGTCCTAAATATCTGCCTACCGCACTGTAAGTTGGTGCATCGGGTGTGCCTAAGTTTACTAACAAAACGCCTTTCCTTCCTTTAACTGCCATTCTTTTATTTGTTTAAAAAAACACATAGGCACATAGGTTTTTATTTTTTTGAGGAAAAATAAGTAGGATTAATTCACCTTTGTTTCTAAAATTTATCTGCCTATGTGTTTAAAAAATACGCCAACATTAATGAACAACACTATTCATTATTCAAAATGCAAATAACGCAAATTTTATGACTTTATCAGAAGTTGAACAAAAATCATATTGACAGGTTTAGGAATAATATAAATACTTCTATATTTTTTGATTTGGAAACATGAGTTTATAAAAAGTCAAAAAAAAATCAGATTAAAAAAT
>CALOED010000097.1:0-2767 GCA_942492005.1 uncultured Saprospiraceae bacterium | reverse complement strand
CCCCGTTCCAGTATCCAGCACTCGAATAACTTTGCCATTCGGCAATTTTCCACGATTAGCATCTTTCAACAAATCGGCTACATGATGCAAATAATCGGCTCTTCCCGGCACAGGAGGGCAAAGATAACCCTTCGGAATGTTCCAATATTCAATTTGATATTGATGCTTGAGCAATGCCCGATTGAGTTCTTTTACCGCATCGGGATTGCTGAAATCTATCGTTTGAATATCATACTTATTCAGATGAACATATTCGCCCAACTCTGGTAGCGTTTGAACAAGTTCATCAAAATTGTAACGAAATCGGAATGGATTTTTTGGATGAAGCCCTTTTTTTTCGGTGCTTTTCTCCTTGTTTTCCTCCACTTTTTTCTCCGTAATCGGTTTTTTATTTTTACTCAATGTTTTGTTTTTTTATAAAAATGATACGTGTGAATTGGAATCCCAACACACCGAACAGCATAAAAACGCTACAATTTCGCCCTTATTTCACCGCCAACTGCCACTACACCTACTGCGCATTCAGCTTTTACAAACCCAACGAACAAAGGATGCGGCTTTTCGACAGTACTTTTCAATTCGGGATGATATTGCACACCACATACCACGGGTGATTTTTCAATTCGATGGCTTCTATCAACTGAGTTTGCGGATTGATACCAACGAGGCGCATTCCAGCTTCTTCGTATTGTTCGATATATTTATTATTAAATTCGTAACGGTGACGGTGGCGTTCGCTGATTTTGATAGAGCGGTAAGCCATTTGAACTTTTGACTTTCGCTTCAATTCGCACGGATAAGCACCGAGGCGCATCGTACCGCCCATATTTACAATTTCTTTTTGCGCTTCCATGATGTCAATCACAGGATGCTCAGTTTCGGTATCCATTTCGGTAGAATGCGCATTTTCGAGTTCCAACACATTGCGAGCAAACTCAATAACAGCGCATTGCATTCCCAAACAAATGCCAAAATACGGAATATTATTTTCACGAGCATAACGAGCAGCGTCAAGTTTGCCTTCGATGCCTCGCTCACCAAAGCCCGGAGCTACCAAAATGCCGTTTAGCCCTTTCAAAACATCTTTGGCATTCTTTCCATTGAGCTTTTCAGAATGAATAGGCACTACATTTACTTTGCATTCGTTTACTGCGCCAGCGTGTATAAATGCTTCATATATAGATTTATACGCATCTTGCAATTCATTATATTTTCCTACTAAGCCAATTTTAACTTCCGATGTTGGGTTTTTGTGTTTTTTCAAAAACGCTCGCCATTTGTCCAAATTCGCATCTCGCTTTTCAAACAATCTCAACTTCGCCAAAACGGTTCGGTCAAGGTTTTCTTTGAGCATCATTATGGGAACATCATAAATCGTTTCGGAATCAATCGACTCAATCACTGCGCCCATTTCTACATTGCAAAATAGTGCAATCTTGCGTCTAATACTTTGAGTAATAGGATGTTCGGTGCGGCAAACCAAAATATCTGGCTGAATACCTGTTTTCAATAATTCCTTGACAGAATGCTGCGTAGGTTTGGTTTTAAGCTCTTTGGCAGCACTGAGGTAAGGTAAAAGCGTCAGATGAATGACGATACAATTATCATTGCCTAATTCCCAACGCAACTGCCTCAACGCTTCGAGGTAAGGCAAAGATTCGATATCGCCAACGGTGCCTCCTAGTTCGGTGATAATAATATCGTATTCGTTGCCAATGCCCAAAAGTAGCACTCTACGCTTTATTTCATCGGTAATGTGCGGTACTACTTGCACCGTTTTACCCAAATAATCGCCTTTACGTTCTTTATTGATAACGGTTTGATATATCCGCCATGTTGTGACATTATTGGCTTGAGAAGTTGGAATATTTAAAAAACGCTCATAATGCCCCAAATCGAGGTCAGTTTCTGCACCATCTTCCGTTACATAACATTCGCCATGCTCATAAGGGTTGAGCGTGCCAGGGTCCACGTTGATGTAAGGGTCAAATTTTTGAATAGTCACTCGAAATCCTCTTGCTTGTAGTAGTTTAGCCAATGAAGCGGCTATAATGCCTTTTCCTAACGAAGATGTAACGCCTCCCGTAACAAATACATACTTTGCCATAAATAGTTGATTTTCTAAAAATTCCCCAATAGATACTCTCAAATAAGCAGGTCGCATTTTGTCGCCTCAATCGAGATAAACGATTGATTTTTTTTTAATGATAAAATAATTTTGGCTGTTGCTTATTTTGTAAAATAAAAAAAATGCGTTGTAGAAAATCATACATAACTTTCTACAACACATTCTTCACTCAATATTTAATAGACTCTATTCACAAAAGACATTCTCCTATCAAGAGAAGCAAAAAAGTAACTTTACTGCCTTTGTGAATAATAGTTAATTACGGGACACAAATTTACGAAAATTGAATAGGAAATAAATAGAAAAGCTAAAAAAGGTTAGAATTTGAAAGGTATTACCTAGAAAAAAAAGAAGATGCTTCGCTGGAAGCATCTATCTATTACATGGAAGATTAAGCATCATTTGAATGCTTAAAGCAAATTATTTTTTGATTTTATTTAGTTAGAGCTGAGATACTACTATCTCGTTGTTAGAAGCAAATGTAGGTAATAATTTGTTTATTTCTAATTTTTCAATAAAAAAATTTTGATTATTTTAATAAAACTTCAACTATCTTAGGTTTTTGGAGTTTTATCCCATATTAAAATCATGTAAATATTCTTATAAATCAAAGAGTTACGTTTTTTATTAGAATTTGAA
>CALOED010000096.1:0-3595 GCA_942492005.1 uncultured Saprospiraceae bacterium | reverse complement strand
TAAAGCAATCCATTGTTAACCAATGGATTGCCTTTTATTTTTATATCTCAGATACGCTTTGATATAGTTTGACTAGTGTACAATTCAAATGCTTTTGCTGACCTTAATTCAGAAGCTTTGAAAACATACATTAATGGAAAACAAAAAAAACTATCGTTTGGCTAAGTTAAACGATAAGAATGGTATAATCTTACCAGGTGCCTCTGCACGTTGGTATATACATTTCTATGCCTTTGATGCAGCTACCCAAAAGCTAAAGCAAAAAAGGCTCTATGATGTTAATAAAATAGCTACCCTAAAAGAACGCTACGCTTTTGCTAAAAAGCAGATACTAGAAATCAACAAACTGCTTAAAGCTGGATTTACTTTTAAAGAGCAAAGTAGTCGAGCCAATCAACCTGCCAATACCCTCTTAGTTGAAATACTGGAGATAAAAACACATTCTATACGACACCGCAGTGTACAATCCTACCAAAATGCCATTAGAAACTTTTGTAAGACTCTAGGCAAGCGTCCTATTGGGCAAATTCAGAAAAAAGATATAATAAACTATAGAGATGGTCTTCTATTGGAAGGTAAAAGCGCAAAGACTGTCAATAACTATGTAGGGTTTATAAAAACGCTGTTTTTAGACATGTTGCAGCGTCAATGGATAGATAGCAACCCTTTTGAGGGCTTGAGTAAGCTAAAGGAACGCATAAGCCACCAAAACCTAGCCTTTTCTTTGGAGCAAATCGAACCACTAAAGCCTTTGGTGCAAAAAGATCCTGCACTATGGTTGACTGTCCAACTTATGTTTTATTGCTTCCTAAGACGCAATGAAGTTAGACAACTGCAGAAGCTCCACTTTAAGCTAAAAGATCAGCAAATATTTATACCTGCTGCCATATCCAAAAACTGCAAATCTGAGTTTGTGACGCTGCCTGAGCATTTCTGCAGTAGCTTGGCAGTAGTCCTGGATAAAAAAAACAGTAAGGAGTATGTAATAAGTGTAGATAGCTCTGCTCCTATGGGTGCCAGCACCCTAACTAGACGGCACCGAAAACTATTGGAGCGCTTTGGATGGGAAAAAGAAGGCTATACCCTATACAGTTGGAAACATACAGGTGTAGTGCAGGCTTATAAAAATGGTGTAGATATAAAAAGCTTGCAGCTCCAATGTAGGCACCACGATCTTAGCCAAACAGACACTTATCTAAAAACATTAGGCTTGTACCTCAATAAGGCTATTATTAATAATATACCTGAGCTATAAAGAAAAAATACTAGCAGTGCCATCTACTAGTATTAATTAACGCCTCACGTTGATGAGGTACATTTTCTAACCATTTAAATACTTTCGCTTATGAAATATTTAAAAAAGGAAGCGTCTAAAGTTAAGTTTTGTTTCGACAACACTTGCATAGACATTCCAAAACAAACCGCCAACATAATGATTGGCGGCGCCGCTATAGCACTTTTGCTATATGCCATTACGAAATAATGATCGAAAGCCCCGCTTTTGGGGCTTTCTTTACTTTTTTGGTAAAAAATGCTAATTCTCTAAAAAAGATTGGCACCAGTAAAAGTTTTCACCCCAATAAGTATAAAGAAAATGCCAGTAGTAAGAGCTACTGGCATAAAGGCAACGCTCGCCTTGAAGTACGATTATTAACCTTTTAAACACTTTTAATATGAAAAGTTTAAAAAAAGGAACATCAAAAATTTGCATAGACAACACTTGTGCAGATGTTCCAAAAACAGTTGCCAATATAATGATTGGCGGCGCATTTGTAGCACTTTTGCTACATGCTATTACCGAATAGCAAAAGAAAACAGCCCTACTTTAGGGCTGTTTTTTCTTATAATTTCAACATCTTGAACATTGCAGGCATCTCGCTTTGGCTCAATTCATTATAATAAACGCCATTACTATCCATATAGTTTATAAAATCTTGTCGCTGTTGAGTGGTCTTGCCGCTGGAGCTCCACCCCTTTTTTCCGCTTGGCGATATAAAAAAAGCTTTCCAAGGACTTTTTTCTGCGGACAACACCTTAGTTACTTTAGCTTGATCTATCGAGCCTAACGCCTTTTGATGTACAAATTTTATTTTATCTAAATCTCCATCGTACACCGTTATAATGCAATCATTTGTATCACCCATAACCTACCGCTGTTTATCATCAATGCCAAGTACCTCAGCTAAATTGGGTACAGCATTGCGGTGTTCAAAAATACATTTTACCAATTTCCTAAGACTATCGTAGCTATCGACTAGAATATCCCGAAATTCAGGATCTAGGTGTACAAAATCCTCATGCCGTACCGATAACTGGAACATAATACATAAAGATTCTAACAGTTGATCGTCTGGTGTGTAGCTACAGCTAATAAACGTCTGTAGCTGCTCTTGTAGTGCCGCCGCACTGGATTTGTTCTCATCACGCATAATGAAATTAATTTGTAGAGGTTAAGAATAAAAGCAGGGTGTGCGTGACGAAAACATTTACCTCACCAACCCGAAGGAAGGAAAAGATCATTATATTCCGCTAGGTCGTTACCTCTCTAGCCACCCTGCTATGTTTTTAAGTGAATACTGTTCTTTTACTTAGTAGTAATTTAAATTGATGAAGGAAATATTTCTTGGGAAAGGGCTTGGTGTGCTTCGTCGTTTGTCGTTCCCCAATATTCGGCGAAGATTTGACAAACGACGCCCCTATAATATCGCTGCTGTTCAACGGTTTTAATTTTCACAAAGGGAAGAACGGAAATAAACCCTTTTTTCCCGTCCAACCTTTTACATTCGAATCGAAGCCTTTTTTATCTTTAAAAACCGGCTTTCCGTTTTTGAAGGTGACTTCAAACTTTTTATTTATTCTTGCCATTTTTTATTTGCCTTTGGTCTTTTCAGTGTTTATTTTCTGGTTCAACCATTGATTTCATAAAAGCCTAAAAAGCGGGTGGCCGTCCCAAGTATCCGCTTTTTTATTCTAACGAAATGGAAAGCGATTCGTTTCTTTAGCCAATAATAAAGCTTTCTAGTCGCGGCGATATCCGAAGACGCTTTGTGAGCGTCAATGGTAATATGGGCCATTTTACAAAGCGTTCCCAATCTCATATTTTCAGGTTTTGGAATTATCCCTTCAATAACGCAAAATTCCGCGATTTTCATTACATCCAAAACGGGACAATGAAAAAGGTAAGAACCCAAAAAAAGGTGAATTCTAACTTTTTACACCAATGATAAGAAAGGTACTTTATCAGCCAACATTATACCCACGGCGACGAAAAATTCCTGCTGCATGTACTTTGGAAACAATTGGAACCATAACCCGAAGTAAATAATCTGTCACAAACCGTTTTAGGCGGCATATAAGCAATTTCTTCAACCGTCTTATTAGTAGCTAAGGCTTCAGGGTCGATCTCGTCGCTATCAAATGGACGACATTGGAAAATAATTGAATCTTGAATTTCCGTCAACCTCAAAGATTAAACGAGTTCAATAAGCCCATTTTTTTGGGCGTCAGTTTGATAGTTCTGAATCAACCACCATAATTTTAATTGGTAACATTTGTTTCTCCTTGGTGTGGGTTAAAATGGTAAATCGTCGTCATG
>CALOED010000095.1:0-8847 GCA_942492005.1 uncultured Saprospiraceae bacterium | reverse complement strand
CCGTTTGCAATTGCATAAAAATGAAGTGAAAACTTTAATTTGGGCAGGTTGCTCCATTCGCTGATATATTTTTACAAAAAAGCTCTATTCGATTGGTTTCGGATAGAGCTTTTTTTATGGCTCAGGATAAAAGTCTAGGTATCGGACGCTTCGCAAGCCGTCCGATACCTAATTTGCAATGTGCCTATTGTGCCTGCCTGCCTGTCGGCAGTTTTTTGTTCGTCTTTTTGGCTTGCCCAAAAAAACTGTATGATTTTAAAACCAATCCAAATCATATTGAACCTTTTTTATATTTAAAAATATTTTTCGTTACTATCCAGTGTATTTTTACAAAAATCTAAAACAACAACAAGAATGAAAACAATAAATATTCTTTTTCTTGCTATAAGTATTTTGATATTTGGCTGTCAGGATGCAAGCAAAGAAACAGGCAATAATAGTCTTGATAGCCTTTCTAAAGATGAAGCCAAGGCAGATGCGCTGGACCAACATCCCGACTTTGTATTTTCATACAATCCGAATAAAGAGATTTCTGATGAAGATGTAATGAAGGCTTTAGCTGGCAAATACGTTTCTGAATCGGGAAATAGTAACGCTTGCGATTGTAGTGAAAAAACTTGCTACAAACAAGAATTACAACTCAAACACTATTTCAAAGCATCCAATATTATTAGCGCATTGGCGGTGGTTGGCAATAGTTGTAGTTCCGAAAATGCTTCAAGAGTAGATGCTGGCTGGTGCGATGTGGCTCTTTTTGAATTGGAAAATGGCAACTGGAAACTCAAAAAATTCTGGGCAGAAGCTGGCGGCGGTGCTGACTGGGGCAGTTCTGGCGATGTTGGAGAGGCGTTCCAAATTGCAAAAGCAGGTATTGGCATTCCTATCGGTTGGGGTTCGAGTGCGCAAGGCTACTCGTATGAAGGGGAAAATATTATCGGCTATGTAGATGGCGAAGTGAAAGAAATGGCGGAACTTCAATTGCATTTGGATAATTCGGGCAATGCTATTGACGATAATGATTATGAATGTACTTGCATGAGTTATGCTTTCAGTCCAGATGGAAATGAAGCTAATTTTAGCTTAAAACTCGTAAAAAAAGATTGCAGCAAGTCCAAAGATGAAAACAACTGCGAAGGCGAAATGGTTAATACGGCTACCGTCCAAATGGAGGAAGGCGAATATAGCGTTCCTGATAATTTAAAAATTTGGTAGATTTTCAGAATTGATTTGCCCTTTTGACTAAAAGTTGAAAATCACTCGAAAGACAATATTCTGTTTTGTGCAGCAATTCTCACTTTAGATTTTTTAATAAAGAATCAATTCCCTTTAGCACGTGGCAATTGATGTAATAATCATTTTTTTTTGTCAAAGTGAGAATTGCTGTGTTTTGTGTGCGCTGTACACAAAACAGCTCAAAATCAGCAAGTTGCATTTTGCGCCATACCATTTTTTTTAGCATAAAGTCTAAATTTTATAAACGAATGCAAGATAATTATCAGACTATTTCTCAACCATCTATTGGCGAATACAAAGACCGAGGCAGTAAGTTTATCGCTTATGCTTCGGCAGTATTTTCGGAAGATGATATAAAGAATTATGTCACTGACATCAAAAAACTACATCCCAAAGCTCGGCATCATTGCTTTGCTTTTCGCTTGGGTTTGGATGGCAATAATTACAGAGCTAACGACGACGGCGAACCTTCTGGAACGGCAGGTCGCCCGATTTTGGGGCAGATTGATAGCTTTGGCCTCACCAATATTATTATTGTGGTAATTCGGTATTTTGGCGGCACAAAGCTAGGCGTACCCGGACTTATAAACGCTTATAAATCAGCCGCTACCGATGCGCTCAATCATGCGACTATCGAAGAGCGAATCATTCAAAATATTTATACTCTCACCTTCGATTATGCTATAATGAGCGATGTGATGGGCTTTTTAAAACAACAAAACTTAGATATACTTGACCAAGATTTTCAAGCGCAACCCGTTTTGACGATTGGTGTTAGAAAAGGCGATGCCAAACAATATTTGCAAGCATTGGAAGATATAGTCAATCCTTATGGGCAACTGGAAATTAGCCCCGTAACGGTAAAGTTTTTGAAAGAGATGTGACGGCTAATGATATGAAAATTGCGTGTCGAGGTTTAAACAATCATAACTATTAAAAACAATATAACATCAAAACAATAGCTATTCAACTCCGCCCACTTGCTGTCAAAGATACCAAAACTTTCTACCAGATAATGGAAGAAAATCGAGACCGACTTGCCATGTATTTCCCAAAGTCCAGCAGCAATACCAAAAACCTATCTGCAACCAAACGTTATATCAAGCAATTGATTAACTATTCTTACGGAAAGTCTTTTTATACCTATCTCATAGAAACCAATACTGACCAGCCCGTAGCAGGGGTTTTATTTATTAAAAATATAGATTGGAGAGTTCCCAAATGCGAAATTGCTTACTTCATCATCAAAGAATACGAAGGCAAAGGCATCACTACTCAGGCGATTCAGATGTTATTAGAAATATGTTTTGATGAAATGAAAATGGAGCGAGTCTTTGCTCGAATTGCTTTAAACAATCTGGGCAGCCAGCGAGTTGTTTTGAAAAATGGGTTTCAACTAGAGGGGACGATGCGGAATGATTTTAAAACAAATTTGGGCCAATTGTTAGATGTAAATATTTATGGATTGTTGCGTTCAGAAAAAAATGAGGAATGAGTCAGACTGACCCATTCCCATCTTCAATTGCGTATAATAGTAAATAATAGTTTTTATTTTTAGTTAAAGTGAGCCATCTAATAACAACTCACTTTGGCTTTTCAACTTCCCCTTTACATTTTGCCTTGTATTCTTTTACCATTCTTATATTGAATGATTTTAGCCTTTGGAAAACGTGTTATCAACACACGGTATAAATATTTTTCTGCCGATTTTCGAGATTTAAAATTACCAACCAAATAAGTAAATCCATTATCCGTATGTTCTACTTTAATGCCTCCAAAATAATAGAAGATAGCATCTGTGCGGTCCAGTGGAATTTTAGAAGCAGTCAATTGAATGCTATATCCGGTAAAGGTATTTCTTACCTTTTGAGGTTTTCTAAAATAATTAGTATCAATCGGATTTTCGTAAATCGCTTCTCCGAATGCACCTCGTTTTGTAGCCTTTGGCGAACGAAATGAGTTTTCATTAGCATCTACCGTTACTGAAGTTTCTATCAATCGGTTTTGAGATGCTGTAAATATTAAATTATCATTTTGTGCCTTAATCGTAAATGTGCTTAAAATAGCCAATGATATTAAAAATAAGTTTTTCATAGTATTACTTTGTTTATCAGTTTTTTTTTATCGTTGAATACATATCAACATAGGCAAGGCAAGTGCCATTTTTATAAACAATTGACTATCAGCATATTTAAAACAAAAAAATACTCTAGGCAGGTTCAAAAAGAAATTAAATTCTCTTTTTGAGAATGAGATTTAAAATGAGAATTGGATTTATTTTAGTAAAAACACAATATTAGAAATCTTGTCCGCAAGATTACTCACCTCCTTCTCTAAATTTCCGTTATTATTATTTTAGAGCCTTTATATTTAGCCATAAAGACAACTGAACTAGGTGATTGACTCTCGAAACAGTCAAAACAAAATTTAAACATTTTACCCATTTTCTGTTTTGTGCATAAGGGCTTTCTGGCAAAAATTGTCAATGAATCAAAATAAAAAAGGTATTTTGATATAAAAATATTCGAATTTATACCTAGACTTTTATCCTTTTTTGTGCATTGACTGCTCTGTTTTTAAAGAAAAAACAATCACTAACTATGCTATCGAACTATCACAAAATATCAATCCGTTTGGCATTATAATTTGTGATACATCATATATCTTTGGCGCAACTTATCGCTACTAATATGGAATAGTACTTACTAAAAAAAAGAAACGCAATATCATTACTAAAAATTTGTTTTTCTTTTAGTAAATTGGAAATTAATATCAATTAAAAAACTATCCAACTCGACATGAAACATAATTTGCTCACTTACTTTGTCAAAACAACAATAGTTTTGGTATTAAGCTGCCCTTTTGGGGCTAGTGGGCAATTGACGACAAATAGCTCCTTGAGTCCGCAACAGTTGGTTGAAAATTTTCTTATTGGCAAAGGCGTGCAAGTCAGCAATGTAACCTTGGGTGCGCAGACTTCTATTTCGCAATTAGGTACTTTTTCCAACTCCAATTCTAATTTGGGGCTTTCTAATGGGATATTACTCTCCACCGGTTGGGCGCAAGATGTCAGTATTTCAGGTCAAAATTTCAATAATGGATTTACCTCCACGGGCATCAATTGCCCTGGGGGTATTGCTGGATTGTGTTTGGCAGGTGATGCAGATTTGGATGCTATCGTAGGCACTACCACCAAAGACGCTGCCGTGCTGGAGTTTGACTTTGTACCACTTTCGGATACTATTCGTTTTCGTTATGTTTTCGCATCGGAAGAGTACAACGAATATACTTGCTCGCAATTCAATGATGTGTTTGCGTTTTTACTCAATGGGCCAGGATTTTCAAATACCAATATTGCCAAAATACCCAACACGAACACGCCCGTAGCTATCAATACCGTCAATAATGGCTTTGTAGGCGTAAATGGCGCAGTTGCCAACTGTACGGGTGGGAACGGTTCTTTGAGTTATTCCAATTTTTTTATTGACAATTGGGGCGGCAGCTTTATTCAGTTTGATGGCATGACTACTATTTTTGAAGCCTTTGCCGTCGTTCAGCCTTGCCAAACTTATCACATCAAACTTGCCATAGCCGACGCAGTAGATGGCGCATTCGATTCTGCTGTTTTTCTGGAAGGGAATAGCTTCTCTTCGGATGTGGTAGAAGTGGCGGTGAATACACCAAACAGCGATTCTATTATAGTAGAAAATTGCAATACTGGCTCTGTCACTTTAAGTTTTGAAAATAAGGTAAATGCCGCTCAAAATATCTCTTATACCGTTTTAGGAACTGCAACTAATGGCGTAGATTATCAGTTTCTTTCAGGCGTTGCTACCATTCCTAGCGGACAAAAAACGACCTCTATTAACATCATTCCCATCATTGATAGCCAAATAGAAGGCACAGAAACCATTATTTTAGAAATTCAAAAAGCACTTTGTATTACCGATACCGTCGTTATCTTTTTGAGGGATGAAGTCCTTTTGGATATGCCAATTGTATCTTGCGATACTGCCAATGCTGTGAGTATTACTTACGGTTGGCAAGCTGTGGCAAACGCTACGAGCTATCGAGTATCTTCCGATAATGGAACTATCTGGGACACGCTCCCTGCTTCAAGTTTACTATACACCGTTTATGGATTAAATCCTAATAATACGGTTATACTTTTGGTACAACCTTTGGGCGGTTACAGTGTCTGCACGCCTCACCCAATAGGTTCGGATACTTGTAGCACAATAAGTTGCACGCTTTCGGGGCAGTTAGTCAATACCACAGGAACAAGTTGCTTTGGCGGCTCGGATGGTACTGCTACCGTATCTGCCAATGGAGGTAATTCGCCTTTAAAATATGTATTGGATAACCAACTATCACAATCTTCGCCTACTTTTCAAAACGTAACTGGTGGCAATCATATCATTTCAATTATTGATGCGGATAGTTGCCAATTTGATATTTCATTTACAATCAATCAGCCGCCACCAATTCAAATATCCGTAGATACCATTATCCATCCGAGTTGTCAGAATAGCAATGACGGAGCAATTTATGCTGCTGCGAGTAATGGCGTAGGGAGTTATACTTTTGTTATAAATGCTGATACCAATACTACTGGCGATTTTAATGGTTTAAGTGCGGGCATTTATACTTTGGTTGTTATTGACGATAATGATTGTTCCAATTCAATGATTTTTTCAATCACAAATCCTGCTCCTATTATTTTAAGCCCTATTTCCTCGTCCCTTCAGTGTGTTGGAGAAAGTAACGGGACGGCTACCGTGATTGCTTCTGGAGGAACAATAAGCCAGCAATATCAATTTTTGTGGGACGATAACCAAACCGACTCCATCGCTACCAATTTGGCTTTTGGTAATCACTTCGTCACGGTGACGGACGATAATGGCTGTACTGCTACGGCTAACGTACTGGTTGCGCAACCCGACACCATTCGATTTTTGAATGCTATTAGTACGCCTACAACTTGCTTTGGCGACTCTGACGGCTCGGCTCAAGTTGCGGTGACAGGTGGGGTTGGCAATTTCACTTATCTATGGAATACTACTGATAACACGCCAAGCCTGAATAATATTATGGCTGGTAATTATACTTTGACCGTAACCGACGGAAACGGCTGCCAGGATAGCATCACGGTAACGGTTCAGCAGCCCGACCAACTCATTATTTCTAGTTTTGATATTCAGAATGTGCGCTGCCATGGAGAAGCAAATGGCGGTGCAAGCCTCACTATGAATCAATCTGGAACATTTACTTACGCATGGTTGCCTACTTTTCAGACAACTTCTACTGCTCAAAACCTCGATAGCGGTTGGCATTATGCGGTAGTCACGAATCAGGATGGATGTATGGCTATTGATAGTTTTATCATCGAACAACCTGCGCCGCTCATTTCCATTACACAAGAGTTGCAAGGTGCATCTTGCTTTGGAACTAATGACGGCAAAGCCATGGTGATGGTCAGTGGCGGCGATCCATTTTTTGATGGACATTATAATTATTCTTGGAATTCCGTTCCGCCTCAGAGCGGACAAATAGCTATAAATCTCGCTGGTGGGCAAACCTATCAAGTAGCCATTACGGACTCGCTAGGCTGCCAACTGTCAGATAATGTCACTATTTCTCAGCCCGATTCTATCCGTATTGATTTGAATATTCAGCCTATCAACTGCTATAATGGAACTGACGGTGCTGCAACGGCTACGGCTTCGGGCGGCACACCTAATTATATGTATCAATGGAGCAATAATAACTCGACTCCAACAATAAGCAATTTATCCGCAGGGATTTATTTTCTTACCGTAACAGATGTGAACAATTGCACTAATGTATTTGATGTAAATATCACTGAACCCACTCAGCTAAAATTATTGATGATAGGTGAAGACGTGCTTTGCAAAGGCGAAAAAACGGGAATAGTCTCCGCTTATACCACTGGCGGCACACCCAATTATAGCTTTATTTGGAATAATAATCAAAACGCTTCTACTATTGAAAACCTTTCGGCAGGGCAATATTTTGTCACGGTCACGGATGATAACAGTTGCCAAATTTCCGATAGTATTTTTATATCCGAGCCATCTAGCCAAGTAGAAGCGACATTTCTAACTGAAAATGTTACTTGTTTTGGTGGGCGTGATGGGCGGATATTCGTGCAACCTCAAGGCGGCATAGTTCCGTATCAATACAGTGTGGATGGAGCTAATTTTACCAATGCCGCTACTATTGTAGGTTTGGCGGCGGATGAATATCCGTTAGTCGTTCGAGATGATAATGGTTGTATTTTTGATACCATGACTACGATTGTAGAACCTAAAGAATTGACGGTTTTTGCGGGCGAAGATATGCTGTTGGTTTGGGGCGAACAAGTCAATTTGCAGGCGATAGTTGAAAATGGAATAGCTCCATTTCGCTATCAATGGTCGCCTTCCGATGGGCTTTCTTGCAATGATTGTCCAAATCCGATAGCACAACCCGAGCAAGAGATGTTTTATAATCTTTTGGTAGAAGATTCACGGGGCTGCCGTGCCAAAGATGTAGTAGCTATTCGATTAATCAAAGAACATAATATTTACGTTGCTACGGCATTTACGCCTAACAACGATGGTGTAAATGACTTCCTTTTTGTACAATCTGACGAAAATAAAGTCAAAACCATTTTAAAATTTGAAGTATTCTCTCGCTGGGGCAGTAAGGTATTTGAAGCCCAAAATTTTGAACCTAATATTCCAGCGTTGGGCTGGGATGGCCGTTTTCAAGGCGAGCTGATGAGTTCTGCCGTTTTTGGTTGGATACTGGAAGTGGAATTTTTGGATGGCGATATAGAAGTCTATAAAGGAAATTCTACGCTGTTGAGAAATTGATTATTCATACAATTCTAAAGTTCCTAATTTTTTAGAACAAACCAACCAATTTCCATCCATTGTTTTTTCCAGGCTTCCCAATATTGCCGAACCATTTCCACTTCATTTTGACTTTCCCTAGCTATAATAGAAATCGTTTGCTCTATATTTTGATTTTTATAAAAATAATTCAAAAACTGATATTGCCAATAGTTCAACGAGCGAAAACCAATGGAATAGTTCACCCTAAACACCATGCACCATGAGTGTTGCTCAAAAGGCAAATTAGGGTTTTGTCCATTTCGGTAAGCCGAATAATATTGAGGAACTGGAAACCGAAATTCAAACAACAGAAATACAGGAACTAATCTCAACGCTTCATCTGGTGTGCTTGCGTTTGCAGGTTCGCAAATTTCGTCGTTCATCACATCAAATAAATACACCAAATGGTATTCAAAATTGGTTAATTCAATCAAAAAATCGGGCCAATCCTCTTTAACGGCTTCGTCTTTATCTGGTCGAGTTTCTTCCAAATATTCCGAAAATCGCTTACCTAAATCCATTAAAGTATAACTACTCGAAGGGTAAGTTTGCAAATATTCATCTGCAAATTGGCGAAACAAACTTTTACCCAAGCTATATTCTAATGCGCCAAACTGCTTTGACATACATTCTCGAAGCCGAGCCACATAGCTTCGTTGGTAAATAGCTAAATGTGCTTTGGCATCTAATCGCTCCGAATCCTTGACCAGCAATG
>CALOED010000094.1:0-6863 GCA_942492005.1 uncultured Saprospiraceae bacterium | reverse complement strand
GACTGCCTTGTTTCAGAACCTTATTGAAAACGGAATTAAATTTAATGATTCCGCAACGCCTACCGTGAATGTTAAATTTTTTACTACAAAAAATCAAGCCATATTCCATTTCAAAGATAACGGAATAGGCATCGAGGAGGCTTATCACGACCGTATTTTTCAGTTTTTTAAACGACTACACACACAAGTAAAGTACGAAGGCACAGGCATTGGGCTAGGACTTTGTAAGAAAATAATAGAAAAGTATAACGGAGAAATTGGCGTAGAAGAAGTAGCAACAGGAGGCAGCCGATTTTATGTGAAATTCCCTTTAGATATGATTGAAAAATAAAAAATCTGCTCCTCAATGAAGAAAAGCAGACCGAATGTTTTTTAGAATGGTTATATCGTTGAATTATCTTGCAAGTGTTGATGGTTCATAGTTTTCGTGTATCATGGCTTTCAACTCTCTTCTTGCAAAAAATATTCTACTCTTTACAGTGCCTAGTGGTAAGTCTAATTCGTCGGCTATTTCCTGATATTTAAATCCTTCATAGTGTTTCATAAATGGGATTTTCAAGCTATCATCCAATTTAGCTATCATCCTTGTCAGTTCTTTCATCATTATGCTCGACTCCGCAGAGTTGCTAATCGCATTCTTTCCAGAATTGATGTAATACAAATTGTCAGTAGAGTCAATTATCGTATTAGCTTTTACTTTCTTGCGATAATTATTGATGAAAATATTTTTCATAATAGTAAATAACCATGCTTTGAAGTTAGTTCCTGCTCTAAATTTTTCTCGGTTGGTCATGGCACGGAACGCAGTTTCCTGAAAAAGGTCTTTTGCATCTTCGCCATTCTTGGTTAAGTTATATGCAAAGCCATGAAGTAAATTAGACATCGAATTAAACTTATTATCAAATTCTAAAGTATTCATGTTTTTAATATTTTTATGTTTAAGTAAATTAATTGTTTAACGTTTTTATGCTCTTTCTGCATTTTGTTTAACCAAAGGTAAGTAGAATATTTTTAAGATGCAAGTTTTTGTTTAATATTTTTATGCTATTCGTTAAACAAAATATTAGCATCTGTTCCTTTTTTTCGTGAAAAAACAATTGTTTATAATTGATAATCAATTAGTTGCGATTAAAAAAGCGAATTTTTCATGTTTTCAATTTTTTATGAAAATAAATTTATTTTTTATTTGAAACTTTCAATAATTACAGAAACTTTAAAATAAATAGATTTATTTTCATTTTTTCCTAAAAGAATAAGGAATAGGAGTAGTGCTACAAATGTAAGGTTCTTGTATTGTGAGCATCCTGCTCGCCCAAGACTTATCTTAGCCAGGCGAGCAGGATGCTCACAATACAGTTCCTTTTTTTAGCCTTACATTTATTGCATTACCGAGATAGGATAATCAAAGTTTTAAATAAAATATGTCGTGATATTTTTATGACATAGGGGTGAAAAAAGTCATGTAGGTATCGGGATTCGGGTTCAGACTGACACCAGCAAATCTGCGATTATCTGCGAATTGCGTAGCAATCCGTGTTCTTATTTATGCGTTTTGAGAAACAAAATATATCGGTATTGATTAGTAATAAGAATAATTCTAAACCTGATATACCTCGCAGCTTTAAAATTTCATAAATTCATGTTATTTTCATGCCCTTACTGTTCAAATACTTATTATGAAAAAAATACATTTCCTTTTAGCACTATTGATTGTTTTTGGCTTCTCTGCTTGCAAAACCGATTTATACAAAGACATCACACTCGATGAATTTATACTTGAAGATGGATTTGAAATAGAATTGATAGCCGCCGAGCCACTTCTCAATTCTCCTATGGCAATGACTTTTGACGGCAAAGGCAGAATTTGGGTGGCTGAAATGCCCGGCTATATGAGAGACATAGAAGGAACTGACGAAAACGCTCCCGATGGAAGAATCGTTATACTTGAAGATACCAACGGAGATGGAAAAATGGACAAGCGCAAAGTCTTTTTGGATAGTTTGGTATTGCCTCGCACGCTGACGATGGCGTATGGCGGGTTGCTTTATGCCGAAACGCCAAACCTCTATTGGATTGAAATTGGCAAAAACGATAAACCCGGCAAGCGTGAACTCGTGGATTCGCTCTACATCAGAGGCGGAAATATTGAACATCAACCGAATGGACTATTATTTAATATCGACAATTGGATATACAGCGCAAAATCTGAAAATCGATACAGAAGGTTAAATGGGAAATGGCTCAAAGAACCCACCAAATTTCGAGGACAATGGGGAATTACGAATGACGACGCTGGGCGGCTTTTTTATAATGACAACTCCAATCCTATTTTTGGCGATTATGTAATGCCTACCCTTTTTAATAAAAATCCATATCAGCAAGTCAAATTTTCATACCAACAAAACATAGCTCCCGACCGACGTGTCTATCCGCTACAAGCTACTTCGGTCAATCGAGGTTATCAAGAAGGTGTGTTGGATAGCGTCACGAAGCAGTTGCGACATTTTACTTCGTCTTGCAGTCCGTTGGTGTATCGAGGCGCACAATTTCCAAAAGAATATTATGGAAATGCCTTTGTCTGCGGCCCCGAAGTCAATTTGGTAAAGCGATTTATTTTGAATAAAAAAAATGAAAAAGTGGCTGCCAAACAGGCTTATGAGGGCAAAGAGTTTTTGATTTCAAAAGATGAAACCTTCCGTCCTATTAACCTTTATAATGCACCCGACGGGTCGATGTATCTCATAGATTTGCGCAAAGGCGTGATACAGCACCGAGCTTACATGACTCGCTATTTGCGTGACCAAATAGAAGACAAAGGTTTGCAAGAAGTTACAGGTATAGGTCGGATTTATAGAATCAAACATAAAGATCAACCATTAGATAAAGCTGCAAAACTATTTTCAAAATTGCCGATTGCCTATCAGAGTTTCAAAAAGCAAAAAAAGGTTGTTGCTTTACTCCAACACCCTAACTCATGGATACGTGAACGAGCGCAACGTTGGTTGATTGATGTGAGAAATGTTATGAAAACCGATGACCGATCTATTTTGAATGTAGCTATGGACAGTCTTCACCCTAAAGGACAAGCACACGCACTTTGGACGCTCGAAGGTTTGCGTATTTTATCATCAGATATAATGATGGATATTGCCAATAGTACCTCAAATCCCGAAGTTTGGACTCATCTACTGAGATTGAGTAACTATATAGTAAAAGAAGATTTGAATGACTTCTTGAAAAAAGCAAAAGCAATTCAAAATGCCGAAGTGGAATTATATTTGTGTTATGCATCTGGGTTTTTAGCACAGCAAGGAGATAGTACTTTATGGCTAAGTTTGGCACAAAAGTATGGCAATCGCTCCATTTTCGCAGAGGCACTGATTAGTAATATTCAGGATAAGGAGACCATCTTACTTGAAAAATTGACTAATCAAGAAGATACATTGGTTTTGTTTTTAAAAAATACACTTCAAAATAGAAGACAAGACAAGATTCAATCTCCTCAAATCAAAACGAACAAACTCCTTGACCAACGCAATCAGGGGATGGAACTCTATGCGAGATATTGCGGTTCATGTCACGGTTCAGATGGCAAAGGCATCGAAAATCTTGCGCCGCCGCTTTATCAATCAGAATTTATAGCAGGGAATCCTCGCACGATGACGCTGATTAGTTTGGTCGGTTTGCGAGGTCCCGTGACGGTAAAAGGGAAAACTTATAATTTTAATACCACTATGCCAGGCATCAAAAATAATCCTGACTTGACGGATAAAGATATAGCCAGTATTTTGAGTTTTATTAGAAATGGCTTTGGAACTGACCCGTCGTCGGTTTCGCAGGAATTGGTAAAGGAACTGCGAGCCTCCGTAAAAGATAGGGAAGAGTTGTTTACTGTTGAGGAATTGAAAGATAAGGTTGTGAAATAATGTCGTTTTTTGATTTTGAAACATATACGCAGATAGTTCCGCAAATAAGTTTTTAATATTTAAATCTATTGAATGGTGTTAAACAGGTTGGATAGGAACTCGCCTATAAAATCTAAAATCGAAAATCGAAAATTTAGTGTTCAGACGCTTTCAAAGCGTCTGAACCCTAAATTTCAAAATAAAATTACAAAGCTAAATCCTCTTCATACAAGAGATTCTTGTCCATGACTTCGCTCAATTGTCCAGCAATTTCAATCTTAGTTTCTGCCATTTTTCTGCCCGCCTTTGCGCATTCTATTGGTGATTTGCCATCGAGCCATGCGGTGAGAAAACCCGACCAAAAGGCATCTCCTGCGCCTGTTGTGTCTATTACTTTTACCTTGCGAGAGGGGATAAAACCGCCTTCGCCTTTATTATTCAAAGTATAACAACCCTCTGTGCCGAGTGTAATACTCACGGCTTTCGCGCCCATTTTGATAAAGAATTTAGCGGCAGCCTCTGGACTTTCAAAAGGAGATTCGTAGATGGCTTCCCAATCTACTTCGCTACATTTGACGAGTGCGCCCTGACTGATATAAGACTCGATGATGCGTTGGGCTTCGGCTCTATCTTTCCAAAGTTTTTGGCGATAATTTACATCTATGCTTAGCGTTGCGCCATGACGGGCTGCCTTTTGAGCGGCTTCTAAGATAGAACTTCGAGCAGGTTCGAGCGATAAAGAGAAGCAAGTAGTATGAAATAAACGGGTGTTTTGTAGCAATTCGTTGGGCAATTGCTGGGGTTGAATGTCGGTGTCTGCGCCTCGATAGGGCTGAAAATCAGAAGCGTCGAGGGTGCGAGTGACGAGTATCAAGGTAGTAGGTAGCTCAGAAACGCCCATGTAAGAAACGTCAATGGGCATTTTATCCACGATATTTTTGAGATACGTTCCCATATCGTCATTGCCAACAGTGGCTACCAAAGCCGAATTGCCGCCCAACAAAGCCATATTGCAACTCAAATTTGCACCGCTACCGCCTTTAAAACGCTCAAAGAGATTGGCTTCGTCCAAAGATTGAACGTAGTCTTTGGTAATAAAGTCTATTAACAACTCTCCTGCTACTACGATGTCGTACTTTTTACTCATGCGTGATTTTTTTTTTTGTAATAGACTTTATTCACAAAACTAAATCCTATTACATAACTAACTGATAATGAAGATAGACAAAGTGGCTTCGCCGTTTTGTCAGCAATTCTATTGTATTGTGAGCATCCTGCTCGCTTGACTAACATAAGAAGGAGCGGTTAATTTTTAGTTTAGAATCTGTCTTGCCTGTTTGCCAACAGGTTCAAGTATTTTAAATTTTGCGAAGTTAGAGATAGGCTGTCCAAAATCAAAGGTTTTGACTAAAAAAGCTCGTTGGATTTTTATATCAATTGCTCCGAACTAAAGCATCGGGGCAATTGATTTTACATTAAAAACACGAAAAAATAATGTGCAAAACCCCTAATTTTGGACAGCCTAAGTTAGAGACAATTAAGCTCAATATGTTTTAATAAAATGAAAAACGTATTAAGGTGACGGCTCAGACAGCCGCACTACATTTATAGATACTCTAATTAACAAAAAAAAATACATTTGCCTATTAATTAGGCAAGTGTATTTTTATAAAAAAAAGAAATATTAATCTTTTCTTACTTATATAAAGGCTTATACCGCAAAACTTTCGCCACATCCGCAAGAGCGAGTAGCATTTGGATTGCTAAAATGAAAACCTTTTCCTTCCAATCCGCCAGAAAATTCTAAGGTAGAATTACACAAATAAAGAAAGCTCTTCAAATCAGTGACGACTTTGATGCCGTTGTCATCAAACACTTGGTCACGAGGCTGCATTTCGTTATCAAAATCCATTTGATACGATAAGCCGCTACATCCACCACTTGTTACAGATACACGAACGAAATAGTCTTCTTTTATCGTGCCTTCATTTTTGATAGATTGAATTTTCTCTTTTGCACTATCTGATACGAATAACATTATAATTAGGAATTAGGAATTAAGAATTAGGAATTAAGAAAATACGGTGCTGTAGAAGCATTCTTAATTTCTAATTCTTAATTCCTAATTCAGTATGGTATTCGTATCAGATAGTCCAGAAAGAGTGTCTATCAAAATGAAGGCACGATAAAATATTTCATTCGATATCTGTAACAAAGTGGTGGATAATAACGGCTTATTTTTAATCAAATGGATTTTGATAACAGTGTTTAACCTCGTGACCAGGGCTTTGATGACAACCGGCATCAAATGATCACAGAAACATTCGTTATCAAAATCCATTTGATACGATAATATACATCCACCACTTATTCTGATACACGAACGAAATAGTCTTCTTTTATCGTGCCTTCATTTTTGATAGATTGAATTTTTCTCTTTTGCCTCAATCCCAGATAACATTATATTCAGATTGAATTAAATTAGAAATTAGAAATCCTTCTGTGCATACTTTGCAATTCTAATTCCAATTCTAATTCTAATTATAATATTCATGTCCATTGAGCACATTAAGAAGACTTCTTCTGGAACAATGTCAATGTAGTGGTGGATGTAGCAGCATCATATCAAATGGCTGATAACAAATAGCCTCATGTTAAGTGTTGCACAACGGCATCAAAGTCGTCACTGTTGTGAAGCTTTCTTTATTTGTGTAATTCTACCTTAGAATTTTCTGTTGATTGAAGAAAAGATTTCCCAATCCTACTTCTTGCAGATGTGGCAGAAAGTTTGCAATATAGTAAGAAAAGATATCTTTCTTTTTATAAAATATACACCCCTTTTGGTGAAAAGTAGGCAAATGTATTTTTGTTAATTAGGTAATCTATAAATGTGAGTGCTATCCTTATTGCGATTTTCATACCCATTGAGCTTAATGTATCCAAAAATTAGGGGTTTAC
>CALOED010000093.1:0-11821 GCA_942492005.1 uncultured Saprospiraceae bacterium | reverse complement strand
TGAGGAAAATTTATTGACCGTTTTGAATAATACAAACTGGCTAGATATTCAAAAAGAGGAAAACTGGCAAGTCGAAATTCAGAATGATAAAAACGCATTTATCTCTGGAAAAATCCTCATTGACGGCACAGATTTGGGCGATGTAGCCGCCAAAGTAGGCGCAACTTTCGACATCGGAATGGATGCGAGAGACAAGACAGGAGAAACCATCGCACCCGAAAAATCTAACAATATCATTCAAGATTTGACTTATGCGGCGATTTTAAAAGATTTTGGTAAAAATGCCGATAAAACCATCCCAAAACCACCAAATTACACGCCTTCTGACTTTTACTGTGCTTGTAAATCCAAAAACTGTGATGATGAAAAAGCACATGATTGTGATAAAATGCTCACTTATGGCAAACTTCCCAATGACAAATACATGATAAATTGGCCGCCGCACGGCAATGATTATTATGCAAATGTCATCAACCTAAATCAACAACAGCGAGATTCTATTTATCAATTAGCTAAAAATCACACGCTAGGTTTTATATATTATATTCAAACCGAATTAGGTTATAAAAACTTAGGATTAGCCGAAGATGAATTTCCAACCAAAGATAAATTGGCACTCATGCCATATCACAGAGAAGGGCGAAGAATCCATGGATTAACTCAGCTCAATATCAATCACATCACGAATCCTTATGATTACGATTTATACAAAACAGGCGTGATAGTTGGCGATTATCCGATTGACCATCACCATGATAAAAATCCGAATGCACCAACCATTGATTTCCCAAATGTGCCTTCTTACTCCATTCCTGCGGGCTGTCTTATTCCTAAAAATATTGATAATTTATTGATAGCAGATAAAGCCATTTCAGTAACAAATATCGCTAATGGCACAACTCGACTGCAACCCGTAGTTGTTCAAATCGGTCAGGTTGCTGGATTAATGGCAGCTTTGGCTGTGCAAGAAAACCTCTCTCCCAAAGATTTAAACATCAGAAAAGTCCAAAACGAAGTCCTCAAAGCCAAAGGATACCTCATGCCTTTTATAGATGTTTCGCCTGAGCATCCACATTTTGAAGCTATTCAGCGAGTAGCCGCCACAGGTATTTTAAAAGGAAAAGGCATTCCATATAAATGGGCAAATCAAACTTGGTTTTATCCTGATACGACAATCATAATCCATCAATTTTTAGAGAATATGAAGTCTTTTGAAGACAATAAATTACCTCAACTCACCCTTGATAATAATGCAATATTAACCATTGACGATGCGACAAGTTATGTAATAGAGTTTCAAAAACTACATACAGGTACTAAAAAATACAATGGAGAAAAGTTAGAAATTAAAACGGTTTGGACAGAAATGTTTGAATTTGATAATTATAAAACGGGACGACCGATTACAAAATCCGAATTAGCCGTTCTTTTAGATAAAACAATAAATCCATTTTTTATGAAAAATCTCAATTTTGAAGGTAAATTTGTAATGAAACATCAATAATACAGTGTATTTAAAAAATCCGAGATACTAGCCCGCAAATAAATTTTTAATAAAATTTTGGGTTCTTTGATTTAAGAGATAGAGATTTGCAAAATCTTTTTCTCTCCGTGTTCGTAAACGTCATATTAAAGTCAGCTAAAAATGAACAGAATTTTATACATTATCCTAATTATTTCCTTTCCAATTTTGACTTTTGCACAGCAACCAAAACCGCTTTTTAAGCTATTGTCACCAAGAAAAACAAAAGTCAAATTCAAAAACACCATCAAGGACAAAAAAGACCATAATATATTATTGTATAGTAATTATTATGGTGGCGCAGGCGTTGGCGTTGGCGATTTTAATAATGATGGATTGCAAGATTTATATTTTGCAGGCAATCTCGTAGCCGATAAGTTGTATCTGAATACTGGCAATCTGACTTTCGATGATGTCACCGAATCTGCAGGAATAGAAGACAATGGCGGCTGGTCGTCGGGGGTTTTGGTGGCTGATGTGAATAATGATGGTTGGCAAGACATCTATGTGACTCGTGAATTGTACGATGATAAGCCAGAACTCCGCCGAAATATATTATATATAAATAATGGCGTGGCAGAAGATGGCAAAGTCAGTTTTACTGAAAAAGCCAAAGAGTACGGCATTGATAATTCAGAGCGCACCCGACACGCTACCTTTATTGATTATAATAAAGATGGGTTTTTGGATTTATTTCTACTCAATCAGCCACCAAATCCAGGGAATTACTCGCCTTATTCGGGAACAGAATTGCGAAAAAAGGAATGGGCACCACGATTATATAAAAACGAAGGCAACGGTACTTTCACCGATGTTACGGAAGCCGCTGGCGTAATGCGTCCTTGCTATCCGAATAGCGTAATAGCTGCGGATTTGAATAATGACGGTTGGCAAGATTTATATGTAGCGAATGATTATGAAGCTCCCGATTTGCTTTTTATGAATAATCAAGATGGCACTTTTACGAATAAGATTTTTGATGCGGTTCGTCATATTAGCTATTATGCGATGGGCGTGGATGCGGCTGATATTAATAATGATGGTAATTTGGATTTGATGACGCTTGATAAGGTGGCGGAAGATAATTATCGCCTCAAAGCCAATATGGGCGGAATGTATCGATAGATTTTGGAAAATCGTAAACAGGCGGACACTATCAATATATGTTCAATACGCTTCAACTCAACCGTGGAACGGATGACAACGGCACGGTTCACTTTAGCGATATTGCTCAAATGGCTGGCGTAGCGTACTCCGATTGGAGTTGGACTCCGCTCCTCGCCGATTTTGATAACGATGGCGACAAGGATTTATATTGCACCAATGGCTTAGTCCGAGATTTGAGAAATACCGACGCTTTAAAAAATATTGAAATCTATTATAAAGCATCGGTTCAAAAATTTCAAACCGAAAATCCTGATGTAAAAGACGTAACGCTTTGGGATTTGATTGACCACAAAGTAGCTTTAGAAATATATCCGAGTGAGCCGCTAAGCAATTATTTTTTTCAAAATAAAGGTGATTTAGCAAACGGAGACGCTAGTTTGAAATTTGAAAATACAGCAAAAGCCGTTGGGCTAAGCCACGAAGGATTTTCGACTGGAGCGGCTTATGCTGACTTAGATTTGGATGGCGATTTGGATTTGGTCGTCAATAATTTGAATGCAGAAGCGTGGATTTATCGCAACGAGACTAAGGGCAATTTTTTGATGGTGCAAGCCACAGACGGCAAAAGCAAAACACCTTACGGCACAAGAATTACAATTACTCAAAACGGTAAAACGCAACATATAGAACTCACCAGTTCAAGGGGGTTTTACTCTTCAAGCGAGGCAATTGCGCATTTTGGCTTGGCTTCGGATGCCAATATTCAACAATTAACCGTGCGATGGTTGGATGGTGCTGTTGTAGAAATAAAAGACATAAAAGCCAATCAGAGGCTAGTAATAGATAAAAAAGCAGCAAAAACGGAAAAAGAAGTCGTTAAAAAAGAAAAACAGCTATTTAAAAACTATACCGATGACTATTTGCCGAAGTGGAAACACACCGAAAATAGATTTGATGATTACATCCGAGAGGTCTTATTGCCACATAAAATGTCGCAAACCGGGCCAGCACTTGCCATTGCTGACGTAAATGCTGACGGGCAAGAAGATATTTTTATTGGTGGTGCAAAGGGATTTCCTGCGCTTTTGATGATGCAGGGCAAAGATGGAAAATTCGCCATTTCGAGTAATGCGACCTTTATCAATGACAAAGATTACGAAGATGTAGGCGCAGTATTTTTTGATGCTGATAATGATGGCGACAAAGATTTATACGTCGTGAGTGGTGGAAATGAAGCAATAGCAGGCGATTCCTCTTTTCAGGATAGGTTGTATTTAAATGACGCTGGCGAATGGAAATTGTCGAATGCTTTGCCGTCGTTTCTCGAAAGTGGGAGCGTGGTGCGCCCTTTCGATTATGATAAAGATGGCGATTTAGATTTGTTCATCGGAGGGCGGCAAGTGCCAGGATTGTATCCTTCTCCTGCGAGTAGTTATTTGTTGAAAAATATGTTTGCAGAAACCCAAACCGTGCAGTTTGAAAACGTTTCCGCCGACGTTGCGCCCGAAATGGCGAAGCTCGGAATGGTGACGGATGCCGTTTGGACGGACTACGACCACGACGATGATATGGATTTGTTGCTTACCGGCGAATGGATGCCGATTACTTGTTTTGAAAATCAAGATGGGCATTTTAAAAAAATTGAACATCCGAGTTTTAAAAATACAACAGGCTGGTGGTACAGCATCGAAGCTGCTGATATTGATAATGATGGGGATGATGATTATTTGGTGGGTAATTTGGGTTTGAATTATAAATACAAAGCTAGTATAAACGAGCCATTTGAAGTATTCTACGAAGATTTTGATAAAAATGGGAAGAAAGATATTGTATTGAGTTATTACAATTTCGGAGACCGCTATCCGCTTCGAGGTCGGTCATGTTCGAGTGAGCAAATTCCAGATTTGAAAAAGGAATTTCCAACGTATGATATTTTTGCGAGTTCGAGTTTAGAAAAAGTCTATGGCGAAGATGAGCTAGAAAAAAGCCTTGCATTATTCCGCTCAAACCTTTGCGAGTGCTTACATTCAAAATAATGGTAATTCTGATTTTACTATTAAAAATTTACCGAATCAAGCTCAAATTTCTTCCATCAATGATTTTATCATCGAAGATGTGAATAATGATGGTCATAAAGATTTGATCACCGTTGGTAATTTGTTTCCTGCCGAAATCGAAACGACGAGAAATGATGCTGGTATTGGATTGTTGATGCTAGGAGATGGCAAAGGCAATTGGCAACCACAAACCGCAAACCAAAGTGGTATCTCGATTCCACACGACGTTAAAAAGGCAATTACCATTGATACTAAAAAAGGAAAACTGTATTTGTTTGGAGTGAATAATGGGCAAGTGCAAGTCTTTGGTCGATAAACAGTAAGCGAAAAAAATCACGCATTGGCTTTTTGGGAGTTGGTGCGTGGTTTTGTGTTTTGGTTTACTATATTTATACTGGATTACAAAATTACCAATATGAATAAAATATTACTTGCTTTTGCGAATGCCAACGAAGATTTAGAATTATCGAGGGAGGCTGCCAATATTTTCAAAACAGATGGATTGAACGAACACGTTCAAATGATACCCTTATTAAAAGCAGGGTTAGATGATTTGACTAGGGAATTTAGGCAACATAAAAACATTGCGATTTTTCATTTTGGCGGACACGCAGGAAATGACCGCATCGAAGGCGAGCGATTGGGCGAAGTAGAACAAATGTTTGCCGACGGGCTAACTAGCTATATCAGTGAGCAAGAACATTTACAACTCGTATTTCTGAATGGATGCAGTACGGCTAACCTTGCCGAACAACTCATTAAAAAAGGCATTCCTTATGTGATAGCAACTTCTTCTGCCATCAAAGACTCCGTAGCTATTGACTTTGCAAAGTGCTTCTATTCCGAATTGGCTGCCAATATTCCCATAGAAGAAGCCTATCGAAAAGCCAAACACCAAACGCAAACTCGTCTTGAAAAACCTCATCAGGCATACAATAGAATTATAAAAGCCGCTTTTGAAAAAGAAGACCAAGAAAGAGGCTTAAACCTCAACCGCATTCAAGATGATGGCTTACCATTCCAATTTTTTATGTCTAAAGATGCCGAAGATTGGCGCATTAAGTCGCCTTCTAAGCAGCTTCGAGCATACTACAATACCATCAAAAAATTATACCACGAAAAAGCACTCAACGAAAAAGTCGCTCAATTGTCGGATTTATATATTGTGCCTGATTTTAAGATTCATAGTATTTGTTTTGGTAATGAAGATGAAACCGATAAGGAAGGTTTTAAAGATGAAGTGCATTCCAATATTCATCAGTTTGTCTTAGATGTTTTTCTTCAAAAGAATACAGAAGGGAAATATTGCAAGACCGAAAATGAACGCTTGCTTATCTTATTGGGACAACCCGGACAAGGTAAAACTTCTTTTTGTGCTAGACTGGTGAATGACTTGACTACAAATGATAAATACCGTTGGGATAAAAAATGTTACTTCTTGCGACTGCGAGATGTGCCGAGTCCGGTTGATTTTATCAATCATCCTTTTCGAGAAACTACAAACTATTTTGAAGAAGAAAATATAAGTTTTCATCCTGACCATTCACTTTTGATATTGGATGGATTGGACGAACTCTCGATGAGTGCAGGGCTGACCAATGCAAATATCAAAAATTTAATTCACGGTATTCAAAGAAAACTAGAGAACAAGCACAAAAATTTATACATTATTATCACTTCACGTTACAATTATTTTCAACCCAATGAAATAGACGGCGATACGACTTTGTTGCTAAAACTCCAACAATTAAACCTGCAACAGCAAAAAACATGGTTAAGGAATTATAAAAAATTTCATCCAAATTTGACATTAACCATTCAGAAATTAGAAGAAATTAACGGAAGTGACAATGACAATTTCAAACACATCAAAGAACTCATCAATCAACCTATCTTATTGCACCTGATTGCCCAAACCAATTTTGAAGTCAGTAATCAAGACAATCGAGCAACTATTTACACCAAACTATTCGATACCTTAACCCGACACTCTTGGAACAAAAAAGGACTTAAACGCTATTCTAAAGATTTCCCTGATGAATTGCGTGCTTATATTAGCGAAGTCGCTTATCAGATTTATATTTCGGATTATGAATACATCAAGCGCAAGGAACTAGAAGAGTTACCTGCCACCACAGACTTTATTGAAAATTCCCTTAATACCCAAAAAGACCTCAACGAAGCATTGAAAGAAGTATTGGTTTCTTTTTATTTTAGAAATAAAGAAAAAGACGAAGCGGATAAATTACAACATAGCGAATCCAATAAAAAAAGAAAACAAAGAACAATATGCACTAGAGTTTATGCACAAGTCGCTACAAGAATATCTAGTAGCAGAGCATATTTGGTACACCATCAGCGATACCTTTTTAGCGACCACTCAATCTCGTCGAAAGAGAACGTATAAAATAAATGATTGGCCAGAGGCCTTAGCCTTTATTTGGAACTTATGTTCTCATCAGCGATTATCCGATGAAGTCCGAGATTATTTATTACAAATTATTCAAAATGATACCGAAATTGATAAAAAGCAATTGGCAGATAGAATGGCTTTGTTTCTGAAAGATTTATTAGAGCATCAATTTTTATGGAAATATAATGCTGAAACAGATAAAGGCAATCCATTAGAAAAAGCAGTGACTTGTTTTTATACTTATTGGCAAATATTGGCGCATTTGCAATTAACTACATCAGGCGATAAAGTTTCTAATCCGAATTATTTACATGAAGATACAATTGTCTCATTTGCTCAAATGTTAAAAATAACGGGTGCATTTAAATATTATAAAATATGCTTAATCCATCAAAATTTACAAAAAGCACCATTAAATAACTGGGACGGTTGGAACGCAGACCTTCGTTACGCAGACCTTCGTTACGCAGACCTTCGTGACGCACACCTTCGTTACGCAGACCTTAGTTACGCAGACCTTCGTAACGCAGTCCTTCGTTCCGCAGACCTTAGTTACGCAGACCTTCGTAACGCAGTCCTTAGTTCCGCAGACCTTAGTTACGCAGACCTTAGTTACGCAGACCTTAGTTACGCAGACCTTCGTTACGCAGACCTTCGTTACGCAGACCTTAGTTACGCAGACCTTAGTTACGCAGACCTTAGTTACGCAGACCTTCGTTACGCAGTCCTTCGTTACGCAGTCCTTAGTTCCGCAGACCTTCGTTCCGCAGACCTTAGTTCCGCAGACCTTCGTAACGCAGACCTTCGTTACGCAGACCTTAGTTCCGCAGTTCCGCAGACCTTCGTAACGCAGACCTTCGTAACGCAGACCTTAGTTCCGCAGACCTTAGTTCCGCAGACCTTCGTAACGCAGACCTTCGTAACGCAGACCTTCGTTACGCAAGAGTCTATCGTAAAGATTGGTTTGAATCTTTGTTAAACTTAGATTATCCGCCTCATGGTGTCGAAGCCTTACAAAAGAAATATATTATTGATACAAGGGAAGAAAAAGATAATTATGGCAACTTATTCTATCGAATAAAAGAAAAGGAACGCAGATAGCACCTCTAATTTTTTATTTTGCGTAAGCAAGAACATCAAAAAAAGGTATTTTGATATAAAAATACTCGAATTTATATCTAGAAAATTGTACAAATCAGGTATCGAACGCTTGCGAAGCCTAACGATTACCGATAAATATTTAGGTATTTAAAAAGAGCGTTAGCCTGCCTGACGACAAAGGTAGGCTAACGCTCCTTGAAACTTATGGGTAATCATTAGGGATACCTAGACTTTTATCCTTTTTTATAAGGATTTTAGGTGTCAAACCTTTTGAAAACATCCTATTCCTAGGCTAAATATTTCTTATAAAAAACCCTTTTATCGCTTAATCAGCGGTTCATATTTCGAGGCATTTGAAGCATCAATGGCTATCATTGCCTTATGTATTTTTTGCCGATTGGCGAATGTATCTTCCATGAATATTTGTAAAATTTCATCCCCTTTCGATATCGCAAACAATTGGACAATCATGGAATTGGGGTAAGCTCGATTCACTTGCGAAATTTGTGTAATCGCATTTGCAATTGATTTTCGAGCCGATTCTACATCTTCCACCATTCTATCCAACCCCCTCAAATGATAATCGTATATCGCTTTGCGCATCGGTATTACTCGTGGACTCAGCGCATTTTCTAAAAGCCAATAACGGTTTCTATTGTTTCCTTTTGTTGGATTCCAGCCCGTTGAGCCGTTAGCGATATTGGGCGGAATAGCAGAGATAATATCTTGTGCCAACTGAAAATAAGGGCTTCCACCGTTCAATGAATACGAATCATAATCATATCCCAAAATCATATAACAATAAAAAGAAAGGATAGAAGTCAGGTTATTATTATATGTATTTTTGGTGTATTCTATCGGCTGATACTGCTCATAAGTAAACGAAATGCTCTTATCCGCTAGGGCGAACAATTGTGTTTTTTCGGTAGAATTATAAATCGGACGACTCGCCTGTATCAGCATTTCCGCCCTAAAACTCGTGGCAGAAAGTTCTTCGGTGATGTTGATGGTAATCGTTGCATCAATGCGCTCGAAGGTTTCATATTCATCTTCCGTCCAGGCTGTCCCGTTGATAAGTTGAACGACTGATTTTTCTAAGGTTTTAAAAATGGCAGGGTCTGCCGTTTGTAACTTTGGAGCGGTAATTTTTACCGTTGCGTTAAATTCTTGCGCTTGAGCTACAATAGCAAGCACTACAAAGCAGATGGATAGGAAATATTTCATATTAATTAGGAATTAGGAATTAAGAATTAGGAATTAGGAATTAAGAATTAGGAATTAAGAATTAGGAATAACCTCAATAGGTAATTCCTAATTCTAATTTTTAAAATATTCTTCAATTTTATTTAAAATGTCGGTAGCAACATCGGTTTTTGACTTTAACTCAAAATTTTGGATATTATTGTCAGAATCCACAAATGTGACCTTATTGGTATTGTGTTGAAAACCTGCGCCCTTATCCTGTAACGAATTAAGAACGATAAAATCAAAGTTTTTCTTAGATAATTTTTTTTGAGCGTTTTCCAATTCATTATTCGTCTCCAATGCAAAGCCCACATTTATTTGCCCTGCTCGCTTGATTTTGCCCAATTCTGCCGCTATATCTTTCGTTCGTTTTAGTTCAATAAACATATCGCCCTCCTTTTTCTTTATTTTTTGGGTAGCCGTAGTCGTTGGCGTATAATCGGCAACGGCTGCTGCCAGAACGGCTGCATCTGCCGCCTGATAATGTTTAGTAGCGGCTTGATACATTTCTTCCGCATTCCTGACCGATATGGTGTTTACGTTTTGGTGGGTAGCTTTTAGCTGCGATGGGCCGAGTACCAAAGTCACCTTTGCGCCTCTATTCGCCGCCTCATCAGCAATGCAAATCCCCATTTTGCCCGAAGAATGATTGCCAATAAATCGAACGGGGTCAATGGCTTCGTAAGTTGGGCCGGCAGTAATCACGATATGTTTGCCATTGAGATTGGAGTGAGCCGCCGCATTCAATTGTTTATCTACGAATGCCACAATATCTTCGGGTTCTGCCATTCTCCCCTTTCCGACTAGCCCGCTCGCCAACTCTCCGTCGCCAACAGGTATCAGATGATTGCCATAGCTTTGTAGCTTTCGCACATTGTCAAGCGTAGCAGGATGCACCCACATATCCAAATCCATCGCTGGCGCAAAAAACACAGGACAACGAGCAGAAAGATAAGTAGCGACTATCACATTATCACAAATAGCATTTGCCATTTTTGCCAACGTAGTAGCCGTGCAGGGCGCAACTATCATCGCATCTGCCCACAATCCCATATCCACATGATTATTCCAACCTTCTTCGGAACTCACACTTACATGAACGGGATTTTTGGATAAAGTAGAAAGTGTCAATGGAGTAATAAAAGATGTAGCCGCAGGAGTCATCAATATTTGTACTTCTGCGCCTTGTTTGATGAGTAGCCGAGTGAGAAAAGCTGCTTTGTAGGCAGCAATGCTGCCTGTGATGCCAAGTAGTATTTTTTTGCCTTGCAAGAGTATGGATTTTTAGAAATGGTAAACGCTTGCTTATCAGCCGGTGTCATTTACGACAGACGGCTTACGACTCCGCTAGTACGAATCCGTAAGCCGTTTGATGTAAAAAGACTTGTCTGCTCATAAGCAGGCATTCAACCGTAGTTAAACGTTTTCTTCGTCTTTGAAATGATAATGAATCTTGTTTTCCATAAATTCGTTTGCCGCTATCAATACAGGGTTTGGCATACGCTCATAGAACTTAGAGATTTCAATTTGCTCTTTGTTTTCATTGATTTCTTCCAATGAATCCGAATTAGAAGCAAATTCCTCCAATTTAGAGTGCAACTCTTCTTTCATTTGCTTTGAAATTTGGCTTGCACGCTTTGATATGATTTCCAACGACAAATAAATGTTATTTGTGTTTCTTATCATATAATGAATATCTCTCGGAGTAGTGTCATTATAAACACCTTGTGCTAAAGTTTTAATATCACTCATATTGTCTATATTAATTTAGTACAATGATTGAATTTCTGTTGAATATCAACAACTTATTTTAAATACTGACTAGCAACGCTGCTTGCACTTAATTGCTACTAATCGCTGATTTCAAACGTATCAGTTTCGATTGCGATGATTTTAGAATACTCGCTACCTCATTCGAATACTGGCTCTCTTTATGTCGCTTATAGAATTGATTGCAGTTTTCTATCACCTCTTCATAACGCTCTGCTTGCTTCAATTCTATGGTATTTTCAGCTAATCGGTAAGATGCTTGTACTATCCTATAACGGATTTTTTCAGCGTCTTTACTATCAGGATAATCTTTGAGCAAGTTTCTATACGCATGGTCAGCCGATTGAAAATTACCCAATTTGAAATATAATTCGGCATTTGCAACCGCTTTCTTTTCCAATTTTTCCCGCATTTCGTCTATCAGCAAATTACAAGTTGGTACTTTTCCGCTCGTCGGATACCTATTCGCAAACTGCTGAAAACCCTCTATTGCCTTAGCCGTATAGCTTTGGTCGAGTTTGTAATTCGGCGATAGCTGATAATTAGAAAACGCTACCATATAATATGCCTCTTCCGTAAAAGGGCTATTATTAAACGTCTGAGCGA